>JAENVV010000225.1 GCA_016650365.1 Acidimicrobiia bacterium | reverse complement strand
TCGCTCACTTCCTCCGCCTCCTCTAGTTGCTCGGCAGAAAAATTGGAGCAACCGAGGACACGGACTTTCCCCTGGTCGACCAATTCGTTCAGCGCCCCGAGAGTTTCGGAAATGTGCGAGTCGCGGTCCGGTCGGTGGATCTGATAGAGATCGATGTAGTCGGTCTGGAGGCGACGCAGGCTGTCCTCGCAGGCGCGCTGGACCCAGGCTCTCCCTCCACCCCTCATCGTCTTGTCGGTCTTGCTCATGGAGATCCCGAACTTGGTGGCGATGATGACGTCTGAGCGTCGTGTCCCTAATGCCTGACCCAGGAATTCCTCCGAACGACCCGTACCCGAGTACGGGTGGTCGCCATATCCGTAGATATCTGCGGTGTCGAAAAGGTTGATGCCAACGTCGATTGCGGCGTCGACGACTGACGCGCTGTCTTCAGCGCTCAGCTTTCGGCCAAAGTTGTTGCAGCCGAGTCCCACGGTCGAAACCGAAAGCGGACCGATGTTGCGATGCTCCATACGCTCTCCTCTGAACATGTGTCGGTCAAACCGACTCAGCCTGGAACCCCCAGAATGCTAGACGCTAAACCCGACGGGACGCCTGGCGAGTTCATCCTGGACCGCGATCCGTTTGGCATCGCAGGTAAAGTAACGGCCATGACGCCTGATCCCATGGAAGGACCATTGCGCGGGGTGCGCGTTCTCGACATCGCCACGATGCTTGGGGCGGGTCATTGTTCTTCGCTGCTGGCCGACTTCGGTGCCGAAGTCATTCACGTGGAGTTACCTGGCCGCGGTGACAGCCTGCGCGGTATGGGTCCATTCAAGAACGATCAGTCTCTGCGCTGGGCAGTGGTGGGTCGTGGCAAGAAATCTCTCACAGTCGACCTTCACACAGAGGCTGGACAGGATCTCGTTCGGCGACTGGTGGGTCTGTCCGACGTCGTGATAGAGAACTATCGACCTGGAACGATCAAGAAATGGCGCCTCGGCTACGACGACCTACGCATGATCAACCCTGGCCTAGTGCTGCTCAGCCTTTCAGGGTACGGTCAGACCGGTCCCAAGAGTCACCTGCCCGGCTTCGGGCGGGTCATCGAAGCTGCGAGTGGACTCATGAATCAAACCGGTGAACTTGACGGTCCGCCGCTGCAGATGGGGGTGCCGTTGGTCGATTATGTGGCCGGAACCTTCGGAGCCATGTCGGTTTCGATGGCGTTGTACGATCGGTCCGCCAACGGTGGGGAGGGTCAATGGATCGACCTGTCTCTTTATGAGTCGGTGATCCGTCTGCTGGATTCTTTGATCACCCGTCAGGATGTGCTCGGCGACACGCCACAGCGAATGGGAAACCGGTACATAAACGTTGCCCCTTCCGATGTGTTCCGAACCAGAGATGGACACTATGTCTTTCATAGTTCGGCGACTCAGACGGTTTTTGAACGTCTGATGGCGGCCATTGGGCGATCGGATCTTCTCGATGACGATCGATACGCGACCAATACCGAGCGCAGCGCCCCGGGAGGCGACATCAATGACATCGTCCAGGCTTGGTTCTCTGAGCGTGACCTTGAAGAAGTGATGGCGGTTTTGGACGAGCACGACGTTCCCAGCTCTCCCGTCAATACCATGGCAGAGGTGACAGTTGACCCTCAGCTTTTCGCCCGCGATAGCTTGATTCGTAGAGCATACGCTGATATTGGCGAGGTTCTCATGCCAGGGGTGGTCCCCAAGTTCTCGGCGACGCCGGGGCATGTTCGCCACGCGGGTCCGGCGATCGGAGAACACACACGAGAGATCCTTGCGGAGTTGCTTGAAATGACTGACGAAGAGATCGACGAGTTGTACACCCGTGGGGTGATCTGACTTGGATCTTGTTCGCAGTCTCCTGAGTGTCCCTGGTAACCAGCCCCGGATGCTGGACAAGGCGGCCGGATACGGTGCTGACGCCCTCATCCTCGATCTAGAGGATTCGGTTCCACTCGATCGAAAAGCCGAGGCTCGAGAGATGTCTGCAGAGTTCATTTCAGGAAGAGCTGGAGACGTCCCGACCTACGTTCGGGTCAACTCGGTCGACTCTGGATTATTCGAAGAAGACCTGGAGGCGATCGTCCTTCCAGGTCTCAGAGGAATTCAGTGTCCGAAAACTGACTCGCCTGAAATGATCCGAGTGATCGATCAACAACTGTCGATGCTTGAAGAGGCGCGAAGCTTGGCACCAGGGTCGGTCGAGGTGATTGTTGGCATCGAATCGGTGGCCGGTGTGTACAACTGCTTCGAGATCCTGTCCTCCGCGGCCAGGGTGGGTTCGTGTGTTGTGGGGGTTGCCGTCAACGGGGACCTCCAGCGCGACGTCGGCTACAACCATTCGGAAAGCGGAATCGAGAGTCTCTATATCCGATCCAAGGTCATTGTCGAGGCTCGCCATGCCGGGATTACGAACCCACTCGACGGGACCTACCCGGCGATCCGCGACATGGAAGGGTTCGAAGCTGAGGCATCACGGGCTCGCCAGCTTGGTTACCGGGGAAAGAAGCTCATTCACCCCGCCCAGATCGAGCCCACCAATCGAATCTTCATGCCGACAGACGAAGAAATCGACTTTCAGGAACGGGTGCTCGCGGCCCTTGACGAGGCCGAGAAAGAAGGCAGGGCGGCCACGACGGTCGACGGTCTGATGGTCGACATTGCCATGGCCGTCAACGCCCGCCGGGTGTTGGAATGGGCCGATCAGGCTCGTTAGTTCACCGCTCGTCAGCGGGCGTAACTCGCCGGGTTGAGTCCCAACAGCTTGAGGGCATTGAGACCACAGATCTTCTGACGGTCTGATTCGGACAAGCCTTCTGTTTGGTACACCAATTCGATCGGGTTGTAGTCAGCCATGTCGGCCGGGTAGTCGGTACCGAGCACCACATGATCGGCGCCCATCTTCTGGACCAGATAGGCCAGCTGATCCGGAGCGAATACGAGCGAATCGACGTAGAAACGCTTGAGGTACGTGCTTGGCAGCTCGTCGATGTGATCGCGGCATTCGGGCCGGACTCCAAACGCGTGATCCATGCGCGCCCCGTAGGCACCGGCGAACGCACCGCCATGGGAGAGCCAGATTTTGAGTTCAGGATGGCGGGCCATCACGCCGTCGAAGATGAGATAGTGAACCGCCACCGTGGTGTCGAGCGGATTCCCGATGACATTGGCGAGATGGAAGCGAGCCAAGCGGGGGCTGGCGAACGATGAGGGATGGATGAAGACGGGTACGTCGAGTTCCTCACACCGAGTCCAGAACGGTTCGAAGCGCTCGGCGGAAAGTTCCTCATCGACGACCCGGGCACCGATTTGGATACCCCGGAAACCTAAATCGTTCACGCACCTTTCGAGCTCTCTTATGGCCAGGTCGGTGTCTTGCATCGGCACGGTACCGAGGCCAACGAAACGGGTCGGATGATCCTTGATTTTGGCGGCGATGCCATCGTTGACAATCTGACTCGTCTCGTGCCCAACGGTCGGTTCGACCATGTAATAGAACTGTGGAGGTAGACACGAAACGGCCATGACGTCGAGATTCATTCTGTCCATATCGACCAGGCGAGTTTCGATGTCGGTCCACTCTGCAACCCGCGATGCATGAATCCGGTTGTAGATCTCCTGGCTTCTCGGGTCGGAGTAACGGTAGGCGGTGTTCGACCCCTCGGCGGGGAGATGTGGCTTGACAAACTCGTCTGCGGCGGTGATCCGGAGGTGGTTGTGTAGGTCGACCGTGACCGTCTTTGGACGGGTGGGCTCGGTCATCGGGTGGGGGCGCGCGGCGGTCGGGCCGAAGGGGTCGAGGGGGATGGTTGGCTGGGAGATGGCGGGTCCTTCCTTACACAGTCCGACTCAGGGTCGGCGGCTGTTCAGCTCAGGTCCATGACGGTATCAAGTCCGCGATGGACTCCAACCAGCCTACCGACCTGCCGGATCGCCAGCAGCCCTCCCGCAACATAGGGCCCAGCGCTCGTACCGGCATCGTGTCTGATGCTGAGCCGTTCGTCCTCGGCTCCGAACAGCGACTCTACCGAAAGCACGAATCCAGGGAGTCGAACAGAATGTACCTGGGTTCCCCCGAGCCTGGCACCACGGGCTTCCACTTCTCCACGTGTTTCGTCGACCGGCACGACCGTCGCCGGAGTCCCGACGTTCGACAACCGGTCGGCCAACTCGCGGGCGGTTCCGCTGGGTGCATCGACCTTGCCGGCGCTCCCGTAGTCGATCACCTCCCAGCTCTTGACCCACCCGGCCGCCATCTCGCTGAACTTCATCATTAGGACCGCGGTGATCGAGAAGTTGCCACAGGCCAAAACACCCAGCTCCCTGGCCTGTGCGGCTTGGTCGATGACCTCATAGTCTTCGGTCGCGAGTCCCGAGGTCCCGACGATCACATGGGCGCCGGCGTCGAGGGCTGCCAGGATGTTTTGGCGGGCGACCGAAGGGTTTGTGTACTCGACGAATACATCCGGCTTGGAGACGAGGGCCTCTTCGATGGTTCCGCTGATGGTGATTCCAGGATCGCGTGCGCCGAGTACCTGACCGACTCGCTCACCAGCCCTCGTTCGGGATAGCGCGCCGACCAGATTCAGGTCGCCTGCTTCCATGATCGCTTGTGTTAGGGCAGAGCCAGCCCATCCGGTTGCACCAGCGACTACGACGGTTGTCTGTTTTGATCTACTGCCAATCAATGTGACTCCAGGGT
>JAENVV010000224.1 GCA_016650365.1 Acidimicrobiia bacterium | reverse complement strand
GTGACAACCATTCGATGTCGGCGACGAATCCGGCGTCGGACAGATCGGTGAAGACCTTGCCGGGTGAAGTCGGTTCGATGGTCAGCGGAGATCGGTGCAGGAGCGCGGCCATTCCCTGGCGGGTAATGGTTTGATCGGCGCAGAACGACGCCCCGCGTTGGCACCCGTATGTGATTCCGGCACTAGCCAGGCGGTTGATCGAGGATTCGAAGGTGGAGCCATTGTCGTCGGGAAAGAAGTCGACGTCAGTGGTTGGCAGATCCAGAGCCCGGTCGAGGAAGGCCGCCATTTGACCCCTGGTCACTGATCCGGTCGGGCAGTACCGATCGTTGGTCGGGGGATTGCATCCCAAAGTGATGCCTCGGTCGGCGATCCACTCGATGTCGGCTTCGAACGTTGAGTTGTCGTCATCCTTGAAAAGCCCGCTCCACACCTCAGGGACAACCTCAACCGCCGGGTACGGCCACCCGTTCATCTCACAACCGTCGAGGCCCTTGGTTTGTTGCATCATCACCGGAGCGACCGTCCCCACACCCGGGCAGGTCGTGTGTCCGTGTCCAAGGAAATGACCGACCTCATGATTGATCTGATAGGAGCGATACTCGGGAAGGTCCGACTGGTATTCGGGCGTTGCGCTGCGCCACCGGTAGGTGTTCAGCATGGTGCGGTTGCCGTTCCTGCACGAGTAGATGCCACCGGTGTTCAGGGGGGCACAGAGGCGGTCGGTGAGATCGGGAGACGAAAAGATGATTCGCAGGTCCGGGTTGGAATCGACTCGCTGCCAGCCAAGGTCGCCCTGGTGGATCCAGCTGCGGGGATCTCCGAGCACGTTCTGGACCTGCTCGGCAAGGCACGCCCCGTCGAGGCCGATTCCGTCTTCCACCTCGACTGTGAAGGTTCGAACACTCGTCCCTCCGAACGGGGTCGATGACCCGCCCACGACAACCAGCGATCCGGTGGGGTTGTCGGCCCCGATCGAACATTCGGAGGTCGGTACGGAAGCCTGGGAGGCCGTTGCGGGGAACAGTGTTAGTGCGACGGCCAGGGCAAGCGCCGACCGAGCACGTGGCCGCTGAAGGTTCAGGCTCGTGTTCATGCCGGGGACGTTACCAGTGGCGTTTCCGTTGGTCGTTTCGTCCGGCATTTGGGACTTCCAGCGGTGGTGAAAGCCCGGTTTCTGACCGTAGAATTCGGACAGGAACAGGAGACTTATCATGACTGCAAGAACCGTTTTGGTCGGTTTGATTGTCGGAGGCGTGTTGCTGACTTCCTGTGGAGGCGATGCAACCACGACGACCTCCCTCGCTCCGACCACGAGCTTGGCATCCACCACCACCTCTGTCCCCGACAGTCCTACGACTACGGGGGCGAGTACCACCACGACCACCTCAACGACGACATCCACGCCGGGGGTTGGTGTCCTCGTCTACTACTCAACCGGTGATGGGACTGACTGTGGCCTGGTCGCTCCATTTGAGCGAACGATCCCGGCGGACGTTGATCCGATCTTCGGGGCCCTGGAGCAGTTGGTGGGAGGTCCGACGACCTCAGAAGCGGCGGCTGGCGCTGGTTCGTTCTTCTCAGAGGCAACCGCCGATGCGGTTCTGTCGGCGACCTTGACCAATGGCCTGCTTACCGTGGACTTCTTCGATTACCGGAACGAGCTTGCCAATGCATCCACGAGCTGTGGAAGCGAGGCGTTCTTGTCGTCGCTCAACGATACGGTGTTTCAATTCAGTGAGGTCGAACGGGTCCGGTACACGATCTTTGGAAGTTGCAACGCGTTCTACAACTGGCTGCAACGAGATTGCCAGGATCAGACGCGGACCGGATCCGTAGGTGTCGACCTGAACACGAACGAGCTGGCTTCTGGCTCGGGTTGCACGCCCGGCACCGCCGTGCTTCCCGACGGGGAATGGTTTGGATATGTCGACACGGCCGCCAGCTCCGACCTCGAGTTCGACCTGGCTTGCTGGTTCAGCGGAGTCCCGGCGGCCGATGCCGCCGCCGAAGACGGACAGGAATCGCCACCGCCCAATGACTATTACGTTCGGAACCAGTCGTCGGCCCTCCGAACGGTCGCCGTCGACGATGCCGCCGCGGTGGAACAGTTGGTTGATCCCGGGGGACCGGACCTCGTGACGGTTACCTACGGCGAATGGTCGGCCGGTTGGGGAAGCCTCGACTACCAGCCAGGCGTGTGGCTGACCATCAAAGACGGCAAGATCACAGAGATCATGGAGCAGTACGTTCCCTAAAGGGCAAGCCGTCCATCCGCTACTGTGCCCGCAGCAGTCTTAGGAGACCATGAGCGCCATGATTCTGGACGGCAAAGCCGTCGCCGAAACCGTCAAAGCCGACGTTGCCACCCGGGTGGCAGCTCTGAACGAGCGAGGAATCTCCGTTGGCCTGGCCACGGTGCTCGTAGGGGAAGACCCCGCTTCGCATGTTTACGTTCGCAGCAAGCGCCGGACGGCCGAGGCGACGGGGATCAACTCATTCCACCATGAGCTGCCGGCAGACACCCCCCAAAGAGACATAGAAGCACTGATCGAGCAGCTGAATGCCGATCCGGCAGTCGACGGCATCCTCGTCCAGTTGCCCCTCCCGCAGGGTTTGGACTCCGATCGGATTACCGAACTGATCGATCCGTCCAAGGATGCCGATGGGCTCCATCCCTTCAACCTCGGTCTGCTCGTGTTGGGACGCGACGGCCTCACCCCGTGCACACCAACTGGAGTGTTGAGGATCCTGGAGCATTACGGGATTGAGATCTCGGGCAAGAACGTGGTGATCGTGGGTCGCTCGTTCCTGGTGGGTCGCCCCCAGGCCCTGCTGATGATCCAGAAGGGGGCCGATGCCACCGTCACGATCGCCCATTCGCGAACCAAAGACCTGGCAGCCGTGTGCCGGGGAGCTGACATCATCGTGGCGGCGGTTGGAGTGCCTAAGCTCATCGGCGCCGGTCACGTGTCTCCCGGAGCAGTGGTGATCGATGTCGGGATCAACCGCACTGATGAAGGTCTGGTCGGCGATGTCGACTTTGATGCGGTTGAAGAGATCGCCAGCGCCATCACGCCAGTTCCAGGTGGGGTGGGTCCGATGACGGTCGCCATGCTGATGCACAACACCGTTACCGCAGCCGAATGGCGAGCAACCGGCCGCTGAGTCCCCGCCGACCGGCCAGCCCCCTCAGTTCCAGTCGGTCGGGGCTTGTTGCTAGCCTCTTGACCTGAACAAACTCTCTGCTTCACGGAGGCAAACCATGGCCACGCCGATCACTATGGGTCCCGACGGACTCGTCGTACCCAACGACCCGATCATTCCTTTCATCGAGGGTGATGGGATTGGGCCGGATATCTGGGCGGCCGCCGTGCGCGTCTTCGATGCGGCCGTCGAGAAGGCCTACGGTGGCGAGCGAAAGATCGCTTGGAAAGAGGTTCTGGCTGGCCAGAAAGCATTCAACGCCACCGGGGAATGGCTCCCTGACGATACAGTCGCGGCTTTCAATACCTACCTGGTCGGAATCAAAGGCCCGCTGACGACCCCGGTCGGTGGAGGGATTCGCAGCCTCAACGTGGCGTTGCGCCAGATCATGGACCTGTATGTCTGCCTTCGTCCGGTCCGCTGGTTTGAGGGCGTGCCATCGCCCGTCAAGGATCCTGGCGCGGTCGACATGGTTATTTTCCGCGAAAACACCGAAGACGTGTATGCCGGAAAAGAGCTTGAGGCGAATAGTGATGATGCCACCAAACTTCTTGAGTTCATGCGCGACGAGTTCGGCTGGGATATCCGACCTGACTCGGCCATCGGGATCAAGCCAATTTCGATCACGGGGTCAAAGCGCCTCATCCGGGCCGCCATCCAGTACGCGATTGCCAACGACCGTAAGTCGGTAACGCTCGTGCACAAAGGCAACATCATGAAGTTTACCGAGGGTGCCTTCCGTACCTGGGGCTACGAACTCGCCAAGGAAGAATTCCCGAACGAACTCGTGTCGTGGGAAGACTCGGGCGGCGATGCCGGCGACAAGATCCTCATTCAGGACGTGATCGCCGACGCCATGTTCCAGCAGGTTCTCACCCGCCCGGCCAACTACGACGTCATCGCCACGATGAACCTCAATGGTGACTTCATTTCCGATGCGTTGGCCGCTCAGGTTGGCGGAATCGGCATCGCCCCGGGCGGAAACATCAACTATGAGACCGGCGTGGCCGTGTTCGAGGCGACTCATGGGACGGCGCCGAAATATGCCGGCCTGAACAAGGTGAACCCGGGTTCGGTGATTCTCTCCGGCGAGATGATGTTCAACTACATCGGCTGGAAAGAAGCAGGCGCCCTCATGGTCGCGGCGATCGAGAAGGCCATTTCGGAAAAGATTGTCACCTACGACTTTGCCCGTTTGATGGACAATCCCACCGAGGTCAGCACATCGGCCTTCGGTGATGCGATCATCGAGCGG
>JAENVV010000223.1 GCA_016650365.1 Acidimicrobiia bacterium | reverse complement strand
TCGCGTTCCATCGGACCGGCATACATGGCGCCAACGTATTCGCCCGGCATGGTTGACAGAGGGAACTCGACCCCCCGGTCCATCGACTGAACCATGATGTCCTTGTGCGAGTCGTCTACAAAAACGGACCCATCGGTACCGATGAATTCGATCCAGGTATTGGCGGCGTTCTTGTAACCGGGCGGGAGGTTCATACCCGCCCCGACCGTCACGACCACTCCATCGTCCATGGTGATCATGATCATCTGCGTGTCCGGTAGCCCGAGCGCTTCTTCCCGCACCCCGAAGGCCACCTGGGAATAGACCCGAACCGGTTGACGGGGTTCAAGGCACCAGAGGGCAAAATCGATATCGTGCGTGGCCTCCATGGCAGCCGGAGACAGCTTGATCCGATTCCCGATCTTGGCACCGAGGGAGCGACTGATGTGGCGGCTGACGAGCACACTGACTGGATCACCGACACTTCCATCGGCAACACTGCGCTTGATGAGCGACTGTTTGTTGTTGAACCGCTGTGAGTAGCCAATGGTGAATTTGAGGTTGTTCGCCTCGGCGATGGCAATCAGCTCGTCAGCTTCGGCAAGCGAGATCGCGATCGGCTTTTCCAGCAACACGTGCTGTCCGGCTTCCAGGCACGCCTTGGCCATCGGGTAATGCAATGTCTCGGGGGTGGCCGAAATCATCACGGCCTCCACGAGGGGGTTGGCCACTATGTCCTCCCACTGAGCCGTGGCAGTGTTCGGGTTGATGAGCGTTCGCATTTCGGCAAGACGCTGCGGGTTGGTTTCAGCAATGTGCAGCTCACCGACCAGGGCGCTATTTGCACAGGCGACCGCTCGAATGCCTCCGCACCATCCGGTGCCAATTACGCCTACGTTCAGTTGTCTCATTAGGGTCCCTTTCAGTGAAGCAGTTCTTGGGGATCGACCGGCAGCTGTACTACCTGGCCGGTCCGGGCCGAGTAGTCCATCGCCATTGTGAGCATGAGGTTGGAGTGACCTTCCGCCGCGGTGGCGTGGGGGGTTTTTGTGCCACTGGCAATCCGGTGGAACCAGGTCATGGTCTCTTCGCGCATCGGCCCCCACAACAGCCCATCCGACACGTCACCCGGTGGGTAACTACCGATGAAGTCGACGTGCCGATTCGGCGGAGCCTTGAAGCCCCGGCTGGCATATCCGGCCGGCTGACCGGTATTGGAAGCAATGATGACGTCTCGGTGGGTGTCTTCGATGTCGATGACCCCTTCCGTTCCCACGATGCCGATCTCCAGGCCATACACGGCGCCTGGCCATACCTCGGGGAGCGCCCAGCTGATGTTCATACTGAAAATGGTGCCGTCATCCATGGTGAAGATACCCATGGTGGCATCCTTGGTTCCCCACTCGCCCAGCACCTTGTCGGTCGACACGGCATAAACCGACACCGGCGTCTTGCCTTCCATCAGCCACATACACATATCGAGGCTATGAGTTCCCGAGACAACCATCGGAGTGAGATTGGTGCGGTCGTCGGCCTTCGACAAGGTGGCTTGCACAACCATCCGGTTCATGAACGCCCTCGTTACGACGGTGGTGACCTCACCAATCTGGCCGTCGCGCAGTCGCTGCTTGACCGTGAGGAACCGACGACGGAAACGTTGGGTATATCCCACGACCGCATCGACATGGTTCTCGGTGATCGCCCGAAGCACGTTGGCCGATTCGACCGGATCGGTAGCGAGCGGTTTTTCGATAAACATCGGATATCCGTAGGCCACCGCCTGCATGATTGGATCGACATGCATTCGTTCATCGGTCGCGACGATGACCGCGGTCACCTCGGGTCGCGCCAACAGTTCAGCGATGTCCGTCGTGAAGAAATCAGCTCCAGCATCCTGCTCAAGTTTGCGACCCGTTTCTTCGTGGACGTCACATAGGCCAATCCAGGTCACCCCGGGGTGCTCGGCGGCGAGCAGCGTACGGATCCGACCTACTGTTCCACAGCCGATAACGGCCAACCCGATCCCGTCGCTCATGCAAACCCGAGCAATCGGGCAGCATTCCCGCCACTGATGAGATCGATCTGGTCCTGGCTGAGTCCGTCGACTCGCCCGATCAAGCCGAGCGGATCGTCCTCGCCCATGTCATAGGGGTAGTCGGTACCCAACAGGATGTGATCGGCCCCGTACTTGTCGACGAGGAACTTAACCTGTTCGGGTTCGAAAACCATCGTGTCGAAATAGAACTTCTTGAGATAGTCTCCCGGCGTCCTCGGCAGACCCTCTCTGACGTCTTCGCGAGCCCGATAGGCGTGGTCGATTCGACCGAAGTAGGCCGGCAGATACCCGCCTCCATGAACCACCACGATCTTCAGAT
>JAENVV010000222.1 GCA_016650365.1 Acidimicrobiia bacterium | reverse complement strand
CGCTCGCAACACGGGATATCTCGTTCGGCAAATCGAGGGATTGGACCATGCAACGAGTCTTATTCAACACGAGGGCGTCAACTGTCTCAACTGGACGGTGGGTCACATCGTCAATTACCGCAACGTGATACTTCACCTGCTTGGGGCCGACCGAATCGACTGGACCGACGCCCGCTACGACCGCGAGTCGGAACCGATCACGGGTGATGGACCGGATGTCGTACCGTTCGACGAAATCAAAGAGTTGCTGGTCGCATCCGGTGAGGCGCTGGCCAGGTCACTCCGGGCATCTACCGACGTCGACCTCCAGCGTTTGGTCGAATCCGGTGACCAACAGGTCGCGGTCGGGTCACGGATCCAGTTCTATTTCTTCCATGACACCCTCCACGTCGGGCAGGCTGACGTCCTGGCTGGGATCAGCTGACGTGCGGGTGTTTCTGGCCGGAGGGACCGGCGTCATTGGACCGGTTTTGATCGATCGGCTTCAGGCGGGCGGGCACACGGTCATTGCGCTGACCCGTTCAGATGCCAAGGCCAAACAGCTGGCGGCGGTCGGTTGTGAAGTAGCCAGAGGAGATGCTCTGGACCCTGAGACGCTCAAGCGAGTAGCGGTTGCGGCGCGACCCGAAGTCATCATTAATCAACTGACCAGTCTTCCGAAATCGTTGATGAATCCGATCCAGGCAAATAGTGACGGCAAGCTGACCAACCAACTTCGGGTGTTGGGGGCGCCCGCCCTGGCTGCGGCGGCCCGGGAGACCGGTGCCAGGTTGATCGCTCAATCGATTGCCTTTGCTCAGAAGCCGGGAAGTGGCATACGCAAGGAGGACGATCCTCTCTATTTGACCGCTCCGGCCAGTCATCGGTCGGTCATCAAAGCGATTGGCATTCTTGAGGAGGCCACGCTGGAGGCTGGCGGGGTGGTGCTGCGCTACGGACACTTCTATGGTCCGGGCACCTATTTCGCCCCCGACGGTGCCTACGCCGTGATGCTGCACAAGAGAATGCTCCCGATTGTCGGACAAGGGCGGGGTTCGTTCCACATGCTTCACCTTGATGATGCTGCCGAGGCAACCATCAAAGCCATCGGGGCACCGACCGGTGTCTACAACGTCACCGATGACGTACGCGTCACGGCCGGGGATCTCCTGCCGTGGCTGGCCAGAGAGATTGGAGCGCCTGTGCCACTCAGGGTTCCACCGATCATGTTCGCGCTCGGGCCGCTAACCATTCTCAGGTATCTGATTGATGAACAGCCGGCGGTTTCGAATCAAAAGGCCAAGGAAGCCCTGGGATGGCTTCCGAGATACCCCGACTGGCATGAGCCTCTGGCCGAACTGCTCCGCCGTTAGTCCAGGGGGCGAAGTTGACCAAGTGGTGGGCCGAGCACGTCCATCCAGGAGTTGTTGGCGATCTCCCGGTATCGATCTGGATCAGCCGGCCCGGCCGGCAGCGCGGCGTGTTCTTCAAAGAATCGTTCCATCCCCGACGGTGTGAACATCACGAGCAGCTTTCCTGGTGATTCGCTGATGTTCTGAAAGCAGTGGGCGGTTCGGCGAGGGACGAAGAAGAACGAACCGGGTTCGGCCATGAAGACCTGATCGTTGGCAATGAATCGGAAGTCGCCTTCGAGGATGTACCACATCTCATCTTCGCGGCGATGTGAATGAAGCGGTGGTCCTTCCTTCGGGCCGATGCCGACTTCGAGGAGCGTGAAGGATCCGTTGGTGGTATCCGTGTTGGCTTTGACGGTGGCGGGTCCTCCGGCAGGCCCGCGAATGACATGGCCTTCCCCGGGAGGCACGATGAACGCTGACACCTTTGAATCGAACACGAGCAGCCTCCTGGGCTTGGGCCGACGGTGTGGCGGCGCCAGCAGAGGCTACCCGCCCTCGGAATGGTGATTTGGTTGTTTTCGGTATTCCTTATCGGCTCGAATCAACGATCGAATGAGCCACGCCAACACCACGAACGGAGCCGCAACGAACAGGATCACACCGAGCGTTTGCAAGGCTCCGTTGGAGGCTGCTTCATTGACGCTGCTTGAGGCCCGGAGACTTATCACCGGGAGGACCAGCATGCCGAACCAGCCAAATGGCCAGACCAGGGTGGTCAGTAGCTTCTGGGCTTTAGACCACACTGGCGACATCCAAACGAGCGCGATCCCGATCACCCACCCGATGATCGGGATAAGAGAACCGACGCTGATGAAGATCAGACCGAATACTTCTTTGGCTCGCGTCGGTCTGCCGACGGCCGCTTCTGCCCCGGCATCGGCCGCGATTATCTCGGGAGAACCGAGCCGTTCGAGAACGGTACGAACTTCGGCCTCGTCAGCCTCGGGTGGCAGAGCTTGTTCGATGTGCGACTCGAGATCATCAACGATGGACGCTTGCCGACTCGGCGGTAGCGACCGGGTCGCCGCTCGAACCGAACTGAGGTAGTCGTCGATAAGTGTTTGGTTGGTCGATTGCATGAGCATTCATTCCCCTGACACGGATAGGACTTTGTCGACGGTGTCTCGAAACCGAGCCCAGTCATTACGAAACGCATCCAGCGCGGCTACCCCGGCACTGGTCAGTGAGTAGTACTTGCGGGGTCGATTTGAACCCTCTTGTTTCCAGTTGGTGTTGACCAGTCCAGCGTCGTTGAGCCGTCCGAGCAGCGGATACATGGTTCCCTCGCTCGTTACCAGTCCATCGTGACTGGCCAGGGTCTCCACCAACTGGAAGCCATACATCTCTTCAGCAGAGAGCAGTGACATCACGCAGTACTCGACGACCCCTCGTCTGAGTTCGGTGAGACCGGGACCTTGATACTTAGCCATGCGTGACATGATACTTGGTCTGACAAGGCTTGAATCAGAATAAGTCAGATTCTTCGGAGAAATGTTTCAACCGGAGTGGCGGGCGCGCTCGGTATGTCAGGCGTGCCGGATCAGGTCGTCGAACAAACCCTGCTGGGTGGGATCGGTGTGGGCAGTCACTTCAGGATGCCATTGGACACCAACCAGCCACGGATGGCCGGGTAGCTCGACCGCCTCAACGATTCCGTCTGGGGCGAGGGCTGTGACGACCAATCTCTCGGCCACCCGATCAAGTGCCTGATGGTGTCCCGAATAGGCGACGACACGTTCGGTACCCATGGCCTTGGCGACAGCTGAACCGGGCGCGGCCTCGATGGCATGGGTTGTCCAATGGCCGTTTTCGTCCCGGTGGATGTCGTCTTCGACAACATCTGGCAGATGTGGGTGGAGGGTTCCGCCCAGGCCGACGTTGAGTACCTGGATACCCCGACAGACGAAGAGGGCCGGAATGGTCGACTCGACGAGCGACGCCGTGAGTTCAAAGTCGGATTGATCGCGCTCCAATGCCGCCGTTTGTACCCGTGGGTCTTCGTTGCCGCCATAGCGAACGGGGGCTACGTCGGTGCCTCCGGATAGGACAACTCCATCGAGCTTGTGTAACCAGCGGGCCGGGTGCGGTTCTCCGGGAGGCAAGAGCACGGGGACGCCTCCGGCTCGCCGCACCGCGTCGACGTACTCGGTGGGGACGGAATAGTGAGCGGCGTAGTGTGCCGAGGGGGAGGGGTGTTCGGTTCTGTCGTAGGTTGTTATCCCGATGAGCGGCTGCATGGTCGCCGAGTGTATCGGACTACCAGAACTCGGACATTTCCGGACCCGCCTCCGGGACCGGTGACATCGTTCTAGTGTGACCACCCATGGATCACGAACAGTCCGAACCCGTCCAACGGAAAGCAGTCACCTATGTGGTGATGGCCGCGCTCTTGGTGACGCTGGTCGGCGGAGGTGTGGTGATCTGGCGCGCATCGGCGGACTCTGCCGTTGAACTCGAGAACGATCTTGCCGGAGTGTTCGACGACACCTTCGGCGGACGGGCCGATCAATCTTGGTGCGAAGGCGAGTGCTCCGTGACCGGTCACGAATGGCACACCCAGGGGGCAACCCTGTTGGTTGCAGAAATGGTTGCCCAAGAGGCCCGGACGGTTGGCGCGGAGGGCTTCGTCGAGTCAGGCGGAACCGGCGCGGCGTTGGTACGGATTTCAAAAGGGCCGGCCGAAATTGTGGTCGGGGTGACTGACGCAACCTGGTACAACGCCACGACGGCCGCCGCCGGGGTGTCGGTTTGGTTCACTTCGGTTACGGCGCTCGACGGACAAGAAAGCGCCAGTCGGATTGTCGGTAGTGTCGCACCATGACGACCGCATCTGAACTCGCTGACGCCTACTGGCAGTATCGCAAACAGACCAATCACTTCGCCGGGCTGATGCGAGGCGACCTGGCCTACCTGGAGCGCTGGACCGACCTGTCGGCTGCGGGGACGCTGGCGGCCGTTGCCCAGAATGAGTCGTTTGCTGCTGAGGCTCGAGGCCTCGTTACGGATAACTTGACCGATGAGGTCCTCGCAGCCACCGTGGCCGCTTCAGCTACGAGTGACGCCCTGACGTACGCTGCCCAAGCCGAACTACTCGGACCCAACATGCAAATGGGGGTGGTTTCGTGGCTCTTGCCCGGCCTGACGGTCCAGCCACTGGTCACTGCCGACCATGGTGATCGGTACCT
>JAENVV010000221.1 GCA_016650365.1 Acidimicrobiia bacterium | reverse complement strand
GGAGCAGAAAGTCAGGCAGCCGAATTGGACCGTCAGCTGGAGCTGACCCGGGTGGTAGCCACCGAACGGGCCGTCGACATGTACATCGGAGCACTGGGAAACCATCTTCCGCTGTTTACCGGAGCCGGCTCGCTGTCAGACATGGAGGCAGGGTTGGCGTATCTGCGCGATGCCAGCGACGACGATCAAGCGCTGCTTAATCAGTTGGCAATCTTGGAACGCGATATCGCCCGGATTGAGGCGGACCTGGTAGCAGCCCGGGCCTCCCAGAAAGAGGCGAATGTCAAGCTGGAGGCGACCGCCGAAGAGCTGAACCAGACGCTTGAAGCTGCCCAGTCCCAGTACAACGAGATCTACACCGAATGGCAGGCCCAGGAGGCCGCTCGCCTGGCTGCTGAGCAGGAGCGGCTTCGACTCGCTGAGGCCGCTCGGATCGCCGCCGGAGGCGGCAATAGCAGCGGTGGGGGAGCTCCGCCACCCGTGGTCGTGTCAGGCCGCACGTGCCCCGTCCAGGGCGTGGTGGCCTTTTCCGATACCTGGGGAGCCTCCCGGTCGGGTGGTCGCAGTCACAAGGGGGTCGACATGCTTGCGGCCCGAGGCACCGCTCTCGTCGCGATCGAAGCGGGAACCATATCTCGGATGGGCAACGGTGGCATTGGTGGCATCACGATCTGGTTCAAGGGCGACTCGGGAGATGATTTTTACTATGCCCATCTCGACTCGTTCGCTTCAGGAATATCAAAAGGCCAGCATGTCTCGGCGGGTACCAAGGTCGGGGAAGTGGGAACCACCGGTAACGCTCCCGCCAACGTGCCGCACCTTCATTTCGAGTATCACCCAGGCGGTGGGTCGGCCGTGAACCCGACCCCGCTCGTCCGATCCCTGTGTGGTTGAACCCGGTCCTGCCGCATCGTTGAGTGAGTGGCCTGGCCGTTGCGCAGCGGCGAACATCCAAAACGAGTGAAGGACCGATAACGGAGAATCGGTCCTTCACTGTTTCTTGAGAGCTCCGGAGGGGGAGCATCTCTTTCGGATGACTCCCAACCGGTCCCGTTTCCTTTGGCACGTTCTCTTCTTATATCGGTCAGGAGGGCCGGTCAACTTGGGGGCGGTTTAGAAGTTACTCGGAGTGACTAGTTACCGGTAGCGCTTCGAGCAACTTGGCGATCCGTCCGGTGCAAGTTTCATCCTGGGCGGGCGGCACGATTTCGATGAGACGGGCGGCCGCTTCTCGAAACGCTCGGCCGGAGGGACTGTCGGGGGCGTGAACGACAACCGGTAACCCGTTGTCGCCGCCTGCGACCATCTGCGGGTCGATCGGGATCGAACCGATGAGGGGCACATTGAGAACCTCGGCGAGTTCCGCCCCACCGCCGGATCCGAACAGTTCGTAGATGTCCCCGTGGTCGCACACGAAGTGCGTCATGTTTTCGAGTGCCCCAACCACCGGCATGAACGAGCGACGGGCCATGTCGGCGACCCGGATGGCGACCTTTTGGGCAGCTTGTTGGGGGGTGGTCACCACGATCATCTCGGCCTGGGGAAGGAGTCGGGTGAGGGCCATCTGGACATCACCGGTCCCTGGCGGCATATCGAGGAAGAGGTAGTCGAGTTCACCCCACTCCACTTGTTTGAGGAACTGCTCGAGGGCCTTTGACAGCATAAGGCCCCGCCACATGAGGGCAGTCTCCTCGGACTCGACGATGAGTCCGGTCGATACGACTTTGAGCCCGTAGGCTTCCACCGGGACCAGATTCCGTTCCTCGTTGGCGGTGATTCGTTCCGTGATGTTGAGCATTCGTGGAATCGAGAAGCCCCAAATATCGGCGTCAAGCAATCCGACCCGATATCCCATGGCGGCGGTGGCAAGCGCCAGGTTGGTACTGGCCGATGACTTTCCGACTCCGCCCTTGCCTGAACTCACCGCGATCACCCTGGTCGTCGGCGACAGCTTGGTCGGCTCAGCTCGCTCCCGGACCCGAAAACGGGCGGTTGACATGAGGGCGGCTCGTTGCTGCTTGGTCATGGCGGTCGTACGAATCACGACCCGGGTTACACCGGGCAGGGACCCGACCTTGCGAGTGGTGTCAGATTCGATTTGGTTTCGCATCGGGCATTCGGCGATGGTCAGGGCTAGATCGATCGTGACGACCCCTTCGTCACTCACGTGGACGTCCTGGATCATCCCCAGGTCTACAAGGTCGCTTCCCAATT
>JAENVV010000220.1 GCA_016650365.1 Acidimicrobiia bacterium | reverse complement strand
CGCAACGTCATAGGCATGGGAGGGGATGGTATCACAGTGATACCATCCAATGAGGCGGCCTGGAATCGAAGACGCCCGGGCCTAAGGGCCCTCACCGCTCCCGGACTCGTCGTCGCCGAGTCGCACTACCGCTTCGACCATCCCGTCGACGTCGGCGAGAGTGGTGCGCGGATTGATGAAGCAGGGGCGGATGGCGAAAGCGCCGGCCACGACGGTGGCGCTAGGAGCGAAAGCCGTTTCGCGTACGAGGCGGCGGAGAATCCGCTCGTTGAGGTCATTGAGCCCGTCGGTCGACTGGTTGGGCGGCCGATAGCGAAAACAGGCGATGGACAGCTCGGGTTCGGTCAACGCTTCGAGTCGGGGATGGGCTCGGGCGGCCGCGGTCACCCGCCGGGCGAGGTCGTTGTCGTGCACGATGAAATCGCGTATCCCGGAGACGCCCAGTTCCCGGATGACCGCCCACACCTGCACACCTCGAGCAGGAGCTGACAGTTCGACCGCGAAATCGCCATACGGAATCCCCATGGAATCCATCGAGTTGTGAATGTCGTCGTCGGCCACAAACGAGCCTTCGAGATACTCGGCCGGTCCCTGCGTGAAGGCGCGGTGGAGGATGGCCCGATCCCGCACGAACGCCGCCGCCACTCCCACCGGGGCTGCCAACCATTTGTGCGGATCGACGATGACCGAATCGGCGAGTTCCAGACCGGCATACCGGTCTGCGACCCGTTCGTCGAGCCGTCCCAACAGACCGTAGGCACCGTCGACGTGAAACCAGACGCCATTGGCGCGGGCGATGTCGCCCAACGCGGACAGCGGGTCGATCGCCCCCGTATTGGTGGTGCCGGCAGCGGCGACGACCGCCACGGGCAACAACCCGGCCGCCCGATCGTCTCTCATCATTTGTTCTAACGCGTCCGGTCTCATCCGTTGCCGTTCGTCGATGGGCACGAAACGGATGGCCGACCGTCCGAGACCCAGAACCCCGGCGGCGCGCTGGACCGTGTGATGAGCCTCGCTAGACGTATAGATGACCGGTGACGGCCCGGTGAGGCCGTCGGCCCCGGGGTCGATGCCCACGGCTTCGTAGGCGTGTTGGCGGGCCGCCCCAAGCGCCACCAGATTGGCCACGGAGCCGCCGCTCACGTAGACGCCCTTCATGTGTGACCCCAACCCGGCCAGCTCGGCCAGCCACAACAGTGAGACCTCTTCGACGAAGTTGAACGCACTCATGGTGTAACGCTGGGGAGCGGCGATGGCACTCGCCGTCGCCGCCGCCGTGGGAGCAGTCGTTGGCCCGGTGGTGATGAAACCCGAGAATCCGGGCTCCGAGATGCGGGATCCGTTGGGAATGAGCACGTCGGTGAGTTCGGCGATCACGGCGTCGATGCCGGCGCCGTCGGTCGGGAGCGGTCCGCCCAGTTGTTTGCGCCAGACGTCGGCATTGACGAGCGCATCGGGGTGCTCGAATTCGACGAAACGGTCGAGGGCTGCTGCGATCTTTCCGAGGTGGCGTGCGAATGCACCTGTCTCCGGGCCTGAATTCATGGAGGGCAGACTAGGCGGACGGTCAGGGGTCAGTTGTCCGACAAGCCGCCGACATCGACCCTTCGAGGAAAGACGGTGCTGAGTCCTTCGACGCCCGCCCCATCACCCTTGGTGCCGCCAAGTGACCAAGGTCCTCCCCAGCTGGCCTCACCGGAAGAGCAACTCGACGTTGTCACCACGGCGGAGCAGGGTTCTGGTTCCTTTTCCGACCGAACGCCAGGTACGGATGCCGGGTTCGTTTCGGTCGCGGTGCCGGCGAGATCCGGCGATCGCGGCGGCGGGCGAAACCCCTTCTCCGAGGGCAGGCCGGCAGCCACGGGTTAGCCAGTTAGGGCCTTAAGACCCTAAAGGGCCCAAACCCGAAGATCCCGCCGCTTCGTAACACGACCAACCATATGATGAGGTGTTAGTGCTTGTCATAAGAGCACGCAAGGAACCTTGACAACCAAAGAAGGCACCCCATGATCCGAAGACTCACTATCGCATTTGCTCTACTCACATTGCTCTTGGGCGCCTGCTCAAGCACGGCAACCACCACTACCGCGGCAGCATCCTCAGACACAACCGCCGCCGCAGCCGGAAACCCCGGTGAAGTAATCATCACACTGGCTGATGTCAGCGCCGACTCGATGCTCCTTACTCCCGATCCGGCAAGCGCGGCAGCGGGCGAGGTCACGTTTGTCATAACCAACACCGGTACCGAGGAACACGAGTTCGTCGTTTTGAAGACCGACCTTGGTATCGCCGATCTGCCTTTCGACGAAGCTGCCGACGAGGTGCTCGAAGACGGTGAAGGCGTCGTAGCGTTGGACGAAATCGAAAGCATCATGCCTGGCGAGACCAAGACATTGACCGTGACGATGGAAGCCGGAAACTACGCCCTGATCTGCAACTTTGAGGGGCACTACCGCAAGGGCATGCGTTCTGCCTTCACCGTCACCCCCTAGATAACGAACAGAAACGGCAATTAGACCCCACGGCCGGCTGACAGCCGGCCGTGGGGTTCAGTAACGTAAGCTGATCAAACAGGAGGAGTTGTTGTGCCACCAACGAAACCTGGGTCATGGCCACAGGCCATCGGCAAAGCCGTACTCATCTTCGCCTATTTCGTCATCGCCACCGTCTGGCTTCCGTCCCGGCTGCTTGGCGTGTCGTTCATTAGCAGTGCCCCGTCCGCGGTCCGTGACTTGGTCGGGTCGGGAGTCTGGTTCGGCTTCCTCGTCGCCGGTATGTGGACCCTTCGGAACCTCCAGGCCAAAGGATGGATCTGATCGAACCACTGCAGTATTTCGATGAGAATATCCCATGCCTGGCCGCCTGCCCCGTCCACACCAACGCCGGCCTGTATGTGGCAGCAATCGCCGATGGTGAGGACCACCATTCTTATCTGACCGCCCGGTTGCCAAATCCGTTCGCCTCGGTGTGTGGCCGGGTGTGTGCCGCTCCCTGTGAGGACGCCTGCCGCAGAGGTGAGATCGATCGCCCCATCGCCATTCGAGCCCTCAAACGATTTGTAACCGAGAAATACGGGGTAGAAGCCGGACCCGCGTCAGAGTGGGACGAGCCGCGCTCCGCGCCACCACCTGAGCGGAGCGAGCGGGTGGCAATCGTCGGCGGGGGCCCGGCTGGACTCGCGGCCGCTCACGATCTGCGACGGCTTGGCTACGGCGTGACGGTCTTCGAGTCGACCGGCGTTTTGGGCGGGATGATGAAACTCGGCATCCCCGAATATCGACTCGACCGACAACTGCTCGACGCTGAAATCGGGGCGATCGTCGACCTCGGCGTGCAAGTTCAATTGAACACACGGCTCGGTACCGATATCAAACTCGATGATCTGAGGCGCGACTACGACGCTGTGTTTCTGGCCATCGGAGCGACCCAGGGACGGGACCTCGATATTGAAGGACATCAAGCGGATGGCGTCCTTCGTGCCATCGAGTACCTCATCAACGTCAATCAGGGTTTTCAGGTCGAAGTGGGGGCGAAAGTTGTGGTCATCGGTGGCGGCAACGTGGCGATGGACGCCGCCAGAACAGCCTTGCGAGCGGCCGCCTATGAAGATGTGTCGGCTAGCCAGGAACCGTACGAGGAACAAGAGGTTCGCGAAGCGATCACCCAGGCCATGGATGCTGCCAGAACGGCAGTCAGGGCTGGAGCCCAGCAGGTCACTGTCGTATCACTTGAGTCCAAGGACGAAATGCCTGCCGACGAGTTCGAACTGATCGAAGCCTCGATCGAGGGTATCGAATTCATGCACCGACGAGGACCGGCTCGGATCGTGACACAGGATGGTCATGCCACAGGCCTCGAGACCATCGGAGTGACCTCCGTTTTCAACGCGGAAGGGCGCTTCGCCCCCGAGTTCGACCCGGACGACCGCAACATCATCGACTGCGACACGGTGATCCTCGCCATCGGCCAGGCCATCGACCTGGCCGCCCTCGGCGAGGAGGGGCCGTCCATCTCCCCCCGACACACGATCGCCACGGATGACGATCTGAGCACGACGATCCCGGGCGTATGGGCGGGCGGCGACGCCGCTTCCGGACCCCGCAACCTCATCGACGCCATCGCCGACGGTCGCAGAGTCGCCTCGGCCATCCACCAATCGCTCTCCGGGGAGGAGCCTGCAGCAAGACCGGGTGGGCAGATGGTGGTTCTCGACCAATTCCATCGGAACACCGACCTTTATGATCGGCAAAACCGTCTCGAAGTACCCTCGCTGCCCAGTGGCCGCCGGATTGGTCTCAACCAAGTCGAGTTGGGGTTTACCGAGCAAGAAGCCCGGTGCGAAGCAGCCCGGTGCCTCCGTTGTTTCGCGAACATCCTTCTGGACACCGATCGGTGCGTGTTGTGCGCCTTGTGCGTGGATGTATGTCCGGTCGATGTCTTGTCGATCGTCCCAGCGAGCGAGGTCGCCCCGCACCTTGGGGCCGGTACTGCGCTTTTGTTGGACGAGCGCGCCTGCATTCGGTGTGCTCTTTGCGTAGATCGTTGTCCGACCGATGCTCTAAGCATGGGCATTTGGTCGGGGATTGGAGTTCCGGCATGACAATTGGCAAACGTTTCCGAGCAAGCACCCTCGGAAGGTCGGTGATTCGCAACCCGAATCGGGTTACGACCCGCGACAGGGCCGCCGGACACTGGTCGAACTTTTTTCTCCATATCTACCCGGTCAAGATCCGCCGCGAGGAGGTCTATTTCCGATACTCGTGGTATCTCGGCGTCGCCTCGCTGGCCCTCTTCGGTTCGTTGGTGGTGTCAGGCATCTACCTGATGTTCTTCTACGTACCTTCGCCGACAACCGCCTACGGCAACATCCAGTTCATCCAGACCCAGGTACCTTTTGGCCAGTACATTCGCAACGTCCACCGGTGGTCAGCCCACTTTATGGTCCTGGCGGTTGCCGCCCATATGGCACGGGTCTTCTACCGCGGTGCCTACAAGTCGCCGCGAGAATTCAACTGGGTCATCGGTGTCGTGTTGCTGGTGTTGACTTTGCTCCTGTCGTTTACCGGCTATCTCCTTCCCTGGGACCAGTTGGCCTATTGGGCAGTTACGGTCGGCACGTCCATGGCCGCCTACGTACCAATCATTGGCCAGCAGGTTTCCGACGTTCTGATCGGCGGACAACAGGTGGGATCAGCCACCCTCATCCGGTTCTATGTCCTGCATGTTGCTCTCCTGCCAACCGTGGTCGTCGTCGTGATAGCCCTACACCTGTGGCGTTGGCGCAAAGACAGCATGCTCGATACCGACCACGACGGAAAAGAGGCCGTGTAATGGCCGAGGAACCCTTCGTAACTGAAGGCAAACGGGTCCTTGGAGTCGTACCGGGAGTGCCGCCAGTCGGCGATCGCAAAGTACCTCAGGAACAGGAATCCGTAATGGTGTGGCCGCACTTGTTGGTGCGACATGCCGTCGCCGCCCTGGTGGTGCTGCTCCTGGTCCTGGTTGTGGCGATCCTCTTCGATGCACCCTTACGATCAATCGCCAACCCGGCCCTGACCCCGAACCCGGAGAAAGCCCCCTGGTATTTTGCGGGACTCCAGGAACTCTTAAGCCACTACCACCCACTCGTGGCCGGGATCCTGGTGCCGGGAACCGTGGTCCTTGGCGCCATGGCCCTGCCGTACCTCGACCGCAATCCCAGCCGCCAAAGCAGAGCTCGAAAAGTGGCAATAGTGATATTCACGACATTCCTGGTTGCCTGGATCGTCTTGACGATTATCGGGTTCGCCTTCCGGGGACCCGACTGGGGCTGGGTATGGCCATGGAACGCCTGGTACGGAGAACTATGACACACAACAACGAATTATCCCGCAGGAAGTTTCTGACCCGGATGTGGGCCGCCGGTGGCGGACTCATGGCCGCGGCCGGTGCCTGGACCGGATGGGATTTGCTCCGCCCTTCTGCCGCGTCAAGCCTCACCGCCCAAGTAAAGGCCCTACCGCCGCAAGCCGTCCCGGCCACCGGAGTCGTCGAGATCAAAGCCGCCCGCGGATACCTGACCCGGGCAGGCGACGAAGTTGTCGCCCTCTCATGGAAATGCCCCCATCTAGGCTGCCGGGTACCCTGGTGCGAATCCTCCCAAGAGTTCGAATGTCCTTGTCACGGATCGGTCTTCAACCGGCTCGGTGAATACCGGGCCGGACCATCGCCCCGCAACATGGATCGGCTCGCTACATCTGTGGTCGACGGATCATTGGTCATCGATACAAGCGACGTTACGCCAGGCGGACCGATCGGACCCGAAACAATCAATGAACCACCAGCCGGACCCAGATGTGTTGGAGAAGGTGACTAATGCCCGAACATACTGACACCGGGTTCGAATCGTCTACCAACCGGTGGATGTCGGCTGGAGTGGTGTTGATGGCACTCTTCGTGCTGGCCTTTCCGCTCTACCGGTTGTACGAGCCGGGCGCACGGGCCGAGGCAAGAGAACTGCAGGAGACCCACCTACAAACCGAGGGAGAGAGCCTCTACCGTGACGGCTGCGCTTCATGCCACGGCGGGCAAGGGGAGGGTGTCGATGCGCCGGCGCTCAACTCCAAACAATTTCTCGATAGTGCGGTCCTCGAGCAGATCATCGCCCTGGTTTCACATGGCGTACCGGGGACCGCGATGGTGGCCTGGAGTGTTGACCTCGGTGGCCCATTGACCTCCGAACAGATCCGGGCGGTCGCCTCCTATGTGGATTCCTGGCGGGCCGAGGCCCCGGACCGGCCCGACTGGCGGGCCATGCTGACGACAGCCGCCACCAGCAGCAACACAGCCACGACAACGAGCACCGGACAGGGGCCTGAAGTGGCGATCACGCTGACCGAGGTAGACGCCACCACCATGGTTCTGACTTCATCGGCGACCACCATGCCGGCCGGCGAGGTCACATTCGTCGTAACCAACACCGGCAACGAAGAACACGAATTCGTACTATTCAGGACCGACCTCGCCATCACGGACCTGCCCTTCGACGCCACCACCGACGAGGTAATGGAAGAGGGACCCGGTGTAACGCACATCGACGAAATCGGTAGCGTCCTACCTGGCGAGACGAAGACATTGACTGTCACACTCGAGGCAGGTAACTATGCCATGATCTGCAACCTCGCAAGTCATTACCGGATGGGTATGCGGGCGGTTTTCAGCGTCGGCTGAGCTAACCCGCATGTGAAGCGCATCTCGGTCGGCCCAACTCAGCTGTCCTACGCCCCAACCAACCCACCTTCACCACAATCCGGGCCACGACGACGGGGCACTCGACGCCATCGACGGCAATATCGCATCGCAACCCCTGCCGTTCAGCTCATCCCGACCGGGCCGGCACCATCCTCGCCATTGAGGACATTGATGGGTCTGTCCTAGGGAAAATCGCTCAATAGGGCCATTGGACCCTGTTCATTTATCCCGGAAATCAACATATTTACCTGGAGTTTCTGAGTTAGGAACTCAGGAATATGGAGAGAGGGTGCAAGCGGGGCGACTGAGACGAGCAGACCGGGAGAGGACGACGCAGCGGCCAACGTAGACCGCTATGAACCTGGCGTCGTTCGGAACCTGACCTGAAGATTCTTGCAACCCCGAAGTTTGGAGAGGAACAGAATGGCTGACATCACCGAGTGGAACGTCGAAGACGAGGAGTTCTGGGAGTCTACCGGCAAGAAGATCGCCAAGCGGAACCTCTGGATCTCGATTCCAAGCCTTCTGGTTGGGTTCGCCGTGTGGCTCTACTGGAGCGTCATCACGGTCCAGATGCTCAACCTCGGGTTTCCGTTCACGAACGCCGAACTATTCACCCTGTCGGCCATTGCCGGGCTATCTGGTGCCACCTTTCGGATTCCAAGTAGTTTCTTGATTCGAATCGCCGGCGGCCGGAACACAATCTTCTTCACAACCGCACTGCTGATGATTCCGGCCCTAGGAACCGGATTCGCTCTGTTATCTCAGACCACGCCTCTGTGGGCGTTCCAGCTTCTTGCCTTCCTGTCGGGTTTGGGCGGTGGGAACTTCGCCTCGTCCATGTCGAACATCAGCTTCTTCTACCCGAAGCGGATGCAGGGCCTCTCGCTCGGACTCAACGCCGGCCTCGGCAACGCCGGAGTGACCACCATGCAGATCTTGATTCCGCTCGTCATGACGTTCGGTATCTTCGGTGGCGGCTCGATGATCCTCGAGACAGCGTCAGGTACGCTCATCGGCCAGATCGCAGCTGGATCGCAGACCTGGATACAGAATGCCGGATTTGTTTGGCTGGCACTCCTGATTCCGTTGGCCTTTCTTGGCTGGTTCAAGATGGACAATATCCGGGCGGAACATGTATCACCCAACATCGGCTCTCCGCTCAACTCGTTCGGAAAAATCAGCGGAATGCTGGGCCTGGCATTCATTCCGGCTGCGATCGGGCTCTTTGTGATCCTGCCAAGTCCGACTGGACTCGGGTGGACGTGGGCCAAGTACCCGGTCCTCGCCCTGGTGATGTGGGCAACGGTGTTTCTCCTCCGGCAACTGCGCGGAGACATCAAGCCAAACCTGGAGCGTCAGTTCAAGATATTCAAAAACAAACACACCTGGATCATGAGCGTCATCTACACCATGACGTTCGGCAGCTTCATCGGCTACTCGGCTGGTTTCGCTCTGGCGATCAAAGTCATTTTCGGATTTCAGCACGTCATGGTCGACGGAGTCATGATCCACGACCTCGTGAATCCCAACGGTCCGTCTGCGCTCACGTTCGCATGGATGGGACCCTTCATTGGGGCGTTCATCCGCCCTGTCGGCGGCTGGATCGCAGACAAGGTGGGCGGCGCCCGGGTGACGCAGTGGGTATCGATCGTGATGATCGGAAGCGCCCTGGGAGTCGCCTATTTCATGAAACAGGCGTACCAGTCGGCCACACCAGAGGACTTCTTCGTCCCCTTCTTCCTTCTGTTCCTGGTTCTCTTTGCGGCCACCGGGGTCGGCAACGGGTCGACATTTCGCACAATCGCCATGGTGTTCGACCAGGAGCAGGCGGGACCCGTCCTGGGGTGGACATCAGCAGTAGCCGCTTACGGCGCCTTCGTCGTTCCCCAAGAATTCGGCGAGCAGATCACGAAGACCACGCCGGAGGTGGCACTGTTCGCCTTCGCCGGATTCTATGTCATCTGCCTGTTTCTGAACTGGTGGTATTACCTGGGTCCGAAGGCCGAGTACCAGAACCCGTGAGCCCAATCCGCCAATCGCGCCAACCGAATAGGACCTTCGGCTCTGGCGCAGCCAAGAAACGCCAAGGTACCTTTCGATTTGTGTAGTCAACAACTAAGAAACTCAGAGGTGTGAACGAACGATTGCCGGTTGGGCGACCCGGCATTGACCGCCAAGGAGAGCGAAAATGAAGCGGCCAGAGTTGATCGACTTCAAACAGGAGAGGATTCGAACCCTCCACCTGACATGGATCGCGTTTTTCATCTCGTTCTATATCTGGTTCAACATGGCGCCCCTGGCCACCACCATGCTGCGAGAAGTCGCCTGGCTCACCCCGGAACATCTCAAGGTCCTGGCCATTATCAACGTGGCTTTTACGATCCCGGCTCGCATCGTGGTCGGGGCACTCATCGATCGCTACGGACCCCGGGTCGTTTTCTCGGGTCTCCTTATCACGATGGCGTTCCCGGCCTTCGCCTTCGCTTTCGGGAACACCCTCACCCAGTTGATGGTTTCCCGCCTCCTCCTCTCCACCATCGGTGCCGGGTTCGTCGTTGGTATTCGCATGGTCGCCCAATGGTTCCCGCCCAAGATGATCGGGCGCGCCGAAGGCTTCTACGCCGGATGGGGAAACTTCGGGTCGGCGTGGGCGGCCATGACGTTGCCATGGTTCGCTCTGACGTTCCTAGAGAAATGGTTCAACGTCGCCGATGGGTGGCGCTGGGCGCTCTTCCTCAACGGGCTCGTCGGCCTGCTGTATGGCATCTACTACTACCACGCCGTACGCGACACCCCGGACGGCGTCGAGTTCACAGGAACCAAGAAAACTCAGCCGATGACCGTCAGTTCATACGGCGATCTCGTCCAGTACATCCTGTGGTCATTCCCGATCTTCGGCGCTCTTGGCTTGTTGGCCTGGCGCATCAGTCGTATCCAAATCACCGGCACCGACGGAATCGACTCAGCCCTCATCCCGAACAACTCGTTGTGGCTGATCTATGGCGGCTTGGCCCTCTTCTACGGCGTCCACGTGCTCAAGACGCTGCAGGTCAATCTGCCGATCCTCAAAGCAGGAGTGGCCGAAGAAGACAAATATCCGTTCGCCAGCGTGGCCGCTCTCAACACGACGTACGTGGCCAACTTTGGGGCCGAATTGGCCGTGGTCTCGATGCTCCCGGCTTTTTTCGAAGGGACGTTCGAAGTCACGCCGGCCACCGCCGGTTTGATCGCCTCTTCGTTCGCGTTCGTCAATCTGTTCGCCCGACCGTTGGGTGGACTCATCTCGGACAAGATGAAGAACCGCAAGATGGTCATGACCGGCTATATGGTTGGGATCTCACTCGGATTCCTCGGAATGGGCTTCATCGGATCCGCTTGGCCGATCTGGTTGGCGATCCTTATTACCGTTACGTGTTCGGTCTTTGTGCAGGGTGCCGAAGGGGCCACGTTCGCGATTATCCCGCTTATCAACCGCCGCATGACCGGACAAGTAGCCGGCATGGCCGGGGCGTTCGGCAATGTCGGTGCGGTGCTCTATCTCGTGCTCTACTCCATGGTGGATGCGCGAACCTTCTTCTTTGTGCTCGCGGCCGGCGCCGCCTTCAGCTTTGTGTACGTAATGATTTTCCTCAAGGAGCCAGAAGGCGCCTTCGCCGATGGGCTGGCGGCCTCATGAACCACGTGATCCCGCCAGCCAAGCCAGGGAGGCCATAGCGTGAGGTTGGAGATGACCCGCAAAACGGACCTGGCGCTTCAGGCGCTTCGGGTGCTCGCCACGGCCCGAGCCCCGGTCAAGGGCAAGGACCTTGCCCCACTGATCAATACCACAACGTCGTTTATTGCCCAGATCATGAAGCCATTGGTGGACGCCGATTGGGTGAAATCCGATCGCGGCCCGACTGGCGGCTACCGGCTGGCAGTCGACATTGCACCGATCTCGATGCTCTCGCTTATCGAAGCCGTCGAAGGCCCAACCATCAACGACAAGTGCGTTCTTCAGGGAACCCCGTGTCCCATCGTCGACCAGTGCGCCATGCACGAGGCATGGATCCGAGGGCGCTCTGCGCTGCTCAGGGAACTTGCCAAAACGCCGGTTCTCGACGCCACCACACAAGAGAGGACAGCTTCATGACCCGTATCGCCCAAATTGCGCTGGTGGGGTTTTTTGCGCTCCTCGGCATCCCGGCCCTCGTCCAAGGCCCCGCGGCGGCCGGGGCGACGGCAACCGCGATCCAGCCCACAGAAGATGGGGCCCAGATTTTTGCGGACAATTGCTCCTCCTGCCACCAGGCCTACGGGCAAGGCATTCCCGGCAAGTACCCCCAATTGGCGGCCAACCCGGCAGCCACAGACCCCGCTTTTGTCGAATCGGTCATCCGAGAAGGACTAACCGGACCAATCGAGGTGCTCGGGGTTGGCTACAACGACACCATGCCAGCGGTGGCCTTGACCGACGCCGAAGTGGCTGCAGTTGTCGCCCATGTGACGACGCTCGCCCAAGCACCTCCCATCGCCTCAACTCCAGCCGGCGCGGCCGGCCCCCCTAACTCCGACCGGGGCCAAGCCCTGTTCGTCGGGTCGACTTCGTTCAGCAACGGTGGACCGGCCTGCGCCGCATGTCATGTCGCCGGGACCGTGGACGGACTGGGCGGGCCGACCCTGGGACCCGACCTCACCCATGTGTTGGATCGCCTCGGTGGCCAACCTGGACTGGTTGGTTGGCTGGCCACCCCGCCATCGCCGGTCATGACGCCCATCTTCTCAGAGAAGCCCTTGGCCGAGCAGGAAATCGTCGATGTCGTTGCCTTCCTGGCTGAGGCCAGCACCCAAACACCTGCTTCCAACACAGATTTCATGACGGCCTTGGGACTGGCAGGAACCGCAGTCCTATTTGTCGGACTGGCAATTGCGTCGCGAGGACTGCGACGAACGTACGTTGAGCGACTGAGGAGCACGCCATGAACGACTTTTGGATCAACGAAACCGTCGACCCCGCTGCTCGCAAATGGGAAGAGTTCTATCGCAACCGCTTTGCCCACGACAAGCGCGTCCGGACAACCCACGGTGTGAACTGCACCGGTAGCTGCTCGTGGGAGGTCTACGTCAAGGATGGCATCGTCACGTGGGAGCTTCAGGCCACGGACTACCCACAACTCGAAGAGGGTCTTCCTCCTTATGAGCCGCGCGGGTGTCAACGGGGCATTTCCTATTCCTGGTACCTCTACTCGCCCATCCGGGTGAAGTATCCCTACGCCCGCGGCGTACTCATCGACATGTATCGAAAAGCGAAAAAGGAATCTCTCGACGACCCGGTGGCGGCCTGGGCTCGCATCCAGGACGATCCGCAAATGCGTAGTCGCTATCAAACGGCTCGCGGCAAGGGTGGCTTCCGCCGGATCAGCTGGGACGAAGCCGTGGAGATGGCCGCCGCCTCAACGGTCCACACGATCAAAAGGCACGGGCCAGATCGGGTGGCCGGCTTCTCGCCGATTCCCGCCATGTCGCAGGTGAGCTACGCCGCCGGCAGCAGGTTCATGTCGCTCATTGGTGGCGTCATCATGAGCTTCTACGACTGGTACTGCGACCTCCCACCCGCCTCACCGGAGGTATGGGGCGAGCAAACCGACGTCCCGGAATCGGCCGACTGGTACAACTCCCGGTTCATTGCGGTGGTCGGGTCAAACCTGAACATGACGCGAACTCCTGACACCCATTTCATCGCTGAGGTTCGCCATGCCGGTGCCAAGCTGGTCGTGTTCAGCCCCGACTTCTCCCAGGTGGCCAAGTACGCCGACTGGTGGATCCCCTCAAATCCGGGTCAGGACACTGCCTTCTGGCTGGCCGTCGACCATGTGCTGCTCACGGAGTTGTATGCCAAGCGGCAAGTCCCCTACTTCCAGGACTATGCCAAGCAGTACACCGATCTCCCGTTCCTGATCGCGGTCGATGACGGGGTTCCCGGCCAATACGTGCGCGCCAACGTTTTGGACCGGTACCGGGACATTGAAAACGGAGATTGGAAGCTCCTCATGTGGGACGAGGCGACGGACGCACCTCGCATGCCCAACGGCGCCATCGGCGACCGGTGGGCCAAGGAGAAGAAGGGCAACTGGAACCTGAAACTTGAGGACGCGGTCACCGGCCAGGCCATCAAGCCGCAACTCAGCTTCATCGACAAGTACGACGAAGTGGCCGAGGTCAAACTCGACTTCTTCGGAAACGACGGCACCATCACCCGCTCGGTTCCCGTTCGAATCATCGAAACCGCCGACGGACCCATCAAAGTGACGACGACCTTTGACCTGCTTATGGCTCGATTCGGAGTCGAGCGCGGGCTGCCCGGATTTGATGCCAAGAGCTACGACGATGAGGACGTGCCCTACACGCCAGCCTGGCAGGAGCAGTACACGGGCATCCACCGTGACACGCTCATCAAGTTCGCCAGAGAATGGGGTCGCAACGGCGAGCTCACCAATGGTAAGAATATGGTGATCATCGGCGCCGGCGCCAACCATTGGTACCACAACAACCTCCTGTATCGCTCGGCCATCACGGCTCTCATGCTGACCGGTTCGGTGGGAGTCAACGGTGGGGGCCTCGCCCACTATGTCGGTCAGGAAAAGCTGGTTGCCCACGCCTCCTGGGGCTCCATTGCCATGGGCGCCGACTGGGGCATGCCGCCTCGCCATCAGAACACCCCTTCGTTCCACTACGTGCACTCCGATCAGTGGCGCTATGAACGGGGCTATCGGGAATACGACTCGCTGCCAGAAAACCACCCCGAACGATTCGATCACACGATCGATCATCAGGCTCGCGCCGTCCGACAAGGATGGTTGCCGTTCTTCCCGCAGTTCAAGCAGAACCCGATCAGCCTGGTTCGAGAAGCGCGTCGCCTGGGTGCCGACACTGACGAAGCCGTAGTCAAACATGTCGTAGACGGACTCAAATCTGGTGACGTCGAGTTCGCCATCGACGACCCGGACGCTCCCGAGTCATGGCCGCGAACGTGGTTCATCTGGCGGGGCAACGCCATCGGTACTTCCGCCAAGGGCCACGAGTTCTTCCTCAAGCACTATCTGGGAACCCATTCGACGGCCATCGCCACCGAACCGGACGATCACGGTGTTGTAGAGGTAACGGTACGCCCGGACGCTCCCATCGGCAAGATGGATCTGGTCGTGGATCTCAATTTCCGCATGGACACGTCTGCGCTGTATTCGGACATCGTCCTACCCGCGGCGACCTGGTATGAAAAGGACGATCTGAACACCACCGACATGCATTCGTTCATCAACCCGATGCAAGCGGCGGTGCCACCCGCCTGGGAGTCGAAGGACGACTGGGACATTTTCAAGGCCATCGCCAAGAAAGTGTCCGAGCTGTCGGCCGGCAATCTGCCCGAGGTGGTTGAAGACGTCGTCATGCAGCCGCTCGTTCACGACACCCCAGACGAACTGGCCCAGCCAAAAATGGGCGATTGGCGGACCGGCGAGGTCGAGGCGATCCCGGGCAAGACCATGCCGAAATTCAAGATCGTCAAACGCGAATACCGGCGGATCTACGACAAGATGATCAACCTCGGCGAGGGCGTTCGGACGAATGGGGTTTCCGCCCATGGGCTAACAATCCCGGTGGCCGATTTCTACGACGAACTGGCTCGCAAGCAGCCCGGTGCTCGGGAGTCGGCAGACAGTCCTGTTATGCCGTCCCTCGAACGAGGGCGACAAGTAGCTGAGGCGATTCTGGCGCTCGACCCGGCCGCCAACGGCGAACTTGCCCACCGGGCTTTCGAAGCCGAAGAGGCCAAGACGGGACTGAGTCTGACGCATCTCGCGGCCGGCGAACGGGACATCCGGACCAACTTCGCCGCCATTGTCGCCCAACCCCGGCGGATTCTCACCACCCCAACGTGGAGCGGAAAGGTCGGCAAGGGTCGGGCGTACAACCCGTTCACGCTCAACGTCGAGGAACTGATTCCATGGCGAACCCTGACGGGCCGCCAGCATTTTTACCTCGACCATGAGCAGTACCTGGCGTGGGGCGAAAGCCTTCCGGTATACAAGCCGCGCCCTGACCACGCCATGCTGTCGGAGACCGAGGAATCACTCGCCGAAGGCCAGGACGGTCAGTTGTTCAACTACATCACGCCCCACGGCAAGTGGTCGATCCACTCGACGTATTCGGAAACCGATCGCATGATGACGCTTTCCCGAGGTGGCTATCCCGTCTGGATCAACAACAAGGATGCCGCCGGCCTGGGAATCGTCGACAACGACTGGGTTGAGCTGTACAACGACAACGGAGTGTTCGTGCAGCGGTGTACAACTTCTGCCCGGATTCCCCGGGGCACGATCTTTGTCTATCACGCCACCGAACGGACCGTTGGCATCCCGATCTCGCCTCGCCGCAACAAACGAGCAGGTATGAACAACTCGCTCACCAGGACCCGCCTCAAGCCAGTCCTCATGAGTGGCGGCTACGCCCAGTTCACCTACGCCTTCAACTACTGGGGGCCGACCGGTGTGAATCGCGATACGTTCGTCTACCTGCGCAGGATCGACAAACCCAGCTACAACGGGGAGGTGACACCATGAGAGTGCGTGCCCAGATGAGCATGTTGTTTCACCTCGACAAGTGCATTGGTTGTCATACCTGCTCGGTTGCCTGCAAGAACTTGTGGACCGACCGCAAGGGTGCCGAATACATGTGGTGGAACAATGTCGAGACCCGGCCCGGCACCGGCTACCCCACCGGTTGGGAGGACCAGGATCACTACAAGGGCGGTTGGAGACGAGACGAGAATGGTCGCCTGAAACTGCGGCTTCATTCGAGAGCCAGCGGGCTTGCCAAACTGTTCTTCAATCCTGCTCTGCCGGAACTCGACGACTACTACGAACCGTTTACGTTCAAGTACAACGATCTGTTCGATTCGCCCCAGGGCGAGCACCAACCGACCGCTGAGCCGGTTTCGAAGATCACCTGGCAGCCGATCGAGATCACATCGGGCCCCAACTGGGACGACGACCTGGGCGGGTCTGACATTTATGCCGCCAACGATCCGAGCATGAATGGCATCGACGCGGCGATCCGCGAGCAAATGAGTGAGATCGAGCGGGTGGTGTTCAACTATCTGCCCCGGATCTGTAACCACTGTTTGAACCCGGCTTGTGTCGGTGCCTGCCCGAGTGGCGCCATATACAAGCGCGCCGAAGACGGCGTCGTACTGGTGAACGAGGACAAGTGCCGGGCGTGGCGGATGTGCGTGGCGGCTTGCCCGTACAAGAAGGTCTATTACAACTGGTCGACTGGCAAATCCGAGAAGTGCATCTTGTGTTTCCCGCGCCTCGAAACCGGACAGGCGCCTGCTTGCGCTCATTCGTGCGTTGGCCGGATCCGCTACATGGGTGTGTTGTTATATGACGCCGACCGTATCGCCGATGTCGTTTCGATGCCAGAGGATCAACTGCTCGATGCCCAACTCGACATGATTCTCGATCCGTGGGATGACCGGGTGGTGGCCGCCGCGGCCGCGGCCGGCATCGGCGACGATTGGATCGATGCCGCTCGCCGCTCGCCGGTGTACCAGTTCGTAAAGGTGTGGGGCATGGCGCTACCGCTTCATCCTGAGTACCGCACCGCGGCGATGATGTTCTACATCCCGCCGCTGTCACCGGTGATCAGTTCGATCGAGGGAAACCTGACCAGGTTGGATCTCCCGGAAGAACGAGAGGACTTCGAACTGCTCGAAGACCTCGACAAGGCGCGTCTCCCCGTCCAGTACCTGGCCAATCTGTTCTCGGTCGGCGACGAGGAGGTCATCCGCAAAGTGTTGAAGAAGATGCTGGCCGTACGCACGTACAAACGCCGGCAGAGCGTGGACGGCGAAATCACCGAATCGACCCTCGCTTTGCTCGAGGCGGCCGGGACCACCCCCGAAGAGGTCGAAGCCATCTACAAATTGACCACCATCCCGACCATCGACGACCGGTTTGTCCTTCCGCCCTATCACCGGGAGGTTTCGATCGAGACGCTCAATGACCCGCTCGCCTACAAGGGCGAGACCGGGTTCGGGTACATCGAGCCGCCGAGAAGAGGTGCCTGATGGGATCCCCACCAACCACACTGCGGCCCGGATCCGTGGTAGCTGCCGGCTATCGGTATCCGACCCCAACGAGCCATGAAGCCCTCACCACAGCGGTAGCCGACCTCGACGGCCCGATCGGCAAACACATGCGCCGATTCGTCGACGCGGTCGGACAACTTGACCTGGGCGAGTGGGAAGAGTTGCACACCCGCACGCTCGACCTCTCTCCCCTCTTCATCCCGTACGTCGGGTATGTGCTGTGGGGTGAGAACTACCGTCGGGGTGAATTCATGGCCGACCTGAAACGAGACATGGAGCGGGTAGGAATCGACTTGCACGGCGAGTTGCCTGATCATCTCGACCCCGTGCTCCGCTACCTTGACGCAACCCCCTCGCCGCTCCCTGACCTGATGGCCGACCTGCCAAAAGCCATTGGCATCATGCGGACCACTCTGAAGAAAGCGGAATCTGCAAATCCCTACAGGCATCTCCTGGCCGCCACGGCAGATGTGGTGGAACAAGCAGTCGAGGGCCACACTGAGACAGGAGCTCCCCGATGAACAACCTACTGTTTGTTGTGTTTCCCTATGTCGCAGCAACTTTGGCGATTGTGGTGACGGTCATTCGGTGGCGACGCCATCCGTTCTCGGTTTCGGCGCTGTCCTCTCAACTCCTCGAGAAGCGCAAGCTGTATTGGGGTTCGGTGTCTTTCCACTGGGGCATCACGATCATCCTCCTGGCGCATCTGGTGGTACTCATCATCCCGGGTGGGATCAGGTTTTGGAACGGTGCCCCGGTCCGGCTTTACCTTCTTGAGGGGACAGGCATCGCTTTGGCTGTCTGGGCTGGCGTTGGACTCATGATTCTGCTGTATCGGCGGTTCACGAACCTTCGGATCCGGGCAGTGACAACCCGCGCCGACCTGGTGGTGCTGGCGATTATCGTTGTCGCCATCGTCACCGGCTTGTGGACTGCCATCGGATACCGATGGGGTTCGTTCTGGGGCACCGCCGTATT
>JAENVV010000219.1 GCA_016650365.1 Acidimicrobiia bacterium | reverse complement strand
TCGGCCGAAGGAGCAAAGTCAAGGCCGGTAACCACCCAGCCATGATCGGCCAAAGCCCCGGCATCATGGCCGGATCCGCAACCGGGAACCAGTGCTCGACCGGGGGAATCCGCACCGAGTCCGGGATCACGCTCCAGACGGGCGGTCAGGTCGGAATAGGGTTGACCAAGGTCCCACGGCGTTTGGCTCATGGCATATTGGATCGACCAGGAAGACGCAAGCTCTGACACAGAAGCATCTTATATACCTCGCCTCCGCTCCGACCGGATCCGTGAAGGGCCATGGATCTGACATCAAGCCAAGCCGGTCGCCGTCAGCTACCCAGACGATCCGGGCCGATATGTCGATCAGATGACGAGCATCGAAGCCGTGAGTGGACCTTCCTCCTGCCTATAATCCCGATGGTGAGTACACACCAGAGGATCCCGACCAATGACCCTCTACGCACATTGAGCGGCCTCCGAGACGAAATCCACTCTGCCGTTCTTTCGGTGATCGACTCCGGATGGTGGCTGAATGGGAACGAGACTCGGCTTCTGCAGGAGGAATTCGCCTCATACTGCGGCACAACGCGGGCCATCGCGGTAGCCAATGGCACCGACGCTTTGGAACTTGCCCTCCGGTCCGCAGAAACTGAGAGCCGAGAAGTCATCAACACGGCAAACGCCGGCGGATATGCGACCACGGCCTGCCGGATCGTGGGCGCGATACCCGTGTACGTCGACGTCACCGAACGAGCCGTCATCGATATCGACCGCTGCATCGAGGCGCTCCGGCCCGTGACTGCCGCCATCGTCGCCACTCACCTATACGGGAACACCGTTGACATTCCGCAGCTGCTCCAAAGGCTGGCTGCGGCCGGACGCGAAGACGTAGTCGTCATCGAGGACTGCAGCCAGGCGCACGGGGCAAACATCAACGGACGCCGGGTCGGTTCGATGGGACACATTGGCGTATTCAGCTTCTATCCGACCAAGAACCTTGGAGCCCTTGGTGACGCCGGAGCCCTGACCACCAACAGCGAGACCCTGGCGGAAACACTGCTCAGGCTCCGCCAATACGGTTGGGAAACGAGGTACAACTCGACTCAGAACTATGGACGGAACTCTCGGATGGACGAAATTCAAGCGGCTGGCCTGCGGATTAAGCTTCCCCATCTCGATACATGGAACCAGGAACGTCGATCGATTGTCGGCCGTTTTCAACAGTCCATAGACGCGTCAACAACGACGATGGTGACCGACACTGACGAAGGTGTTGCACATCTCGCAGTAGTTGCGACCGAAGATCGCCCAGCGCTCGTTGAGATCCTTGATGCCACCGGAATAGGCCACGACGTGCACTTCCCCACTCTCGATCCAGATCAGCCCAGCCAACAGGGACTGCCAACGCGGGTTGAGGATCTGACGATGAGCCGTTCTCTCCAGGAGCGTATCCTGACTATTCCCTGCTTTCCGGGCATGACCGAAGACGAAATCTCCCGAGTGGAAAGCGCCCTGGCGACCGGCCAATGACCCCGACCACCACTTCCCTGATCATCCCCGTCTACCTGAATGAGGAAGGCATTCCTGCCTTGATCGAGGCGGTCCGAGCTCTCAACTCCGAGATACCCGGGCTTGACGTGGTCTTTGTGGTCGACGGATCCCCCGACAATTCGCTCGACGAACTTCGTTCCCGCCTCCCGGCTGAAGAGTTTCACTGGACCCTCGCCAGTCACTCCCGGAATTTCGGGTCATTCGCAGCCGTACGAACCGGGATGGCCCTCGCCGAGGGGTCACTGTTGGCGGTTATGTCAGCCGACCTTCAGGAGCCGCCCGAACTGGTTGTCAGCCTCATCGACGAACTCAGGAACGATACGGCAGACATCGCATTTGGCCGCCGCATGGGCCGAACCGACCCTGGAGCCTCAAAAGCCTCCGCCGGCCTCTTTTGGAAGATGTATAGGCGCTTTGTCATTCCCGATATGCCGGTCGGCGGCGTCGACATCTTCGCATGCAACGCCACCGTCAAACAGGCGATTCTCGGACTACACGAGAACGCCTCTTCGCTCGTTGCGCAGCTCTTCTGGGTGGGGTTCCGAAGGGCCTTCATCGACTACGAACGCCGCGAACGTGAAATCGGGACATCGGCATGGACGCTGAAGAAGAAACTCCGCTACATGGCCGACAGTATCTTCTCGTTCTCTGATCTACCGATCGTGGCCCTCACATGGGTCGGCCTGGCCGGCCTCGTGTTCTCGATCCTCCTGAGCGGGGTCACGCTCGGAGCTCAGATCGCCGGGCTGATCGACGTACCCGGATATACGACGCTGATCATCGCCACTCTGTTCCTCTTCAGTGTGATGCTCTTTTCCCAGGGCATTCTCGGCATGTACCTTTGGCGGACATTCGAGAACACCCGACAGCGTCCTCTATCCATTGTCGCTTCGATATGGGACTCCCAACCCTCCAAGGAATCTCCTAATGACTGAGCCTATCATCGCCCCCTCCGCCCACGTCGACCCGTCGACGCACATTGGCGACAAGGTGTCCATCGGTGTCGGGGCGATCGTCGCCTCCTCGCCTGAAACCCCGACAGTTCTCATGGATGGCTGCAGTATTGGGGTGGGTGTAATCATCACAGCCGGCGTAACCGTTGGTCGTGGTGCAAGGGTCGAGGCAGGCTCGGTAGTGAGCGTCGACGTCCCATCCAAGGCGGTACTGCGAGGGAACCCGGGTGTCATCATCGGATACGTCGATGCGCTTCCCCGTGGCCGCAACGACAAGCCTGCCTCTTCGAACAAGGTCGAACTTGGGGTGGATGGGTGTGCACTCTGGCCACTCGTCCGGATCACCGATCTGCGGGGAGCGCTCACTCCAATCGAATTCGAAGGCGATCTCCCGTTCGTCCCTCGACGCCAATTCTTCGTGTCCGACGTGGCCAACGCCGAAGTGCGCGGCGAGCACGCCCACCGCGAATGCGACCAGTTCTTGATCGCCGTGCGCGGTTCCCTCTCCGTTGTGATCGACGACGGCGTCAATTCGACCGAAATCCGACTCGACCATCCCAACCTCGGACTCTTCTTACCCGCCGGTATCTGGGGGGTTCAATACAAGTTTTCCGCCGACGGGATCCTGGCCGTATATGCCTCATTGCCCTACGACAATGACGACTACATCCGCTCATACGAAGATTTCCTCGCATTCCGAGGCTAGACCTTCACCAGCGAACCCTTTCGAGATACCTGCGGCGTGGTCGGTCCTCTCAGTCCTCAACCGACATTCCAGTACTTTTACACCGGTCTGCCGTCGCTTGAACGTGCCACACTGAACCGAACCGAAGGGATTGGTGTTGATGACCATTGAGCGGGTTGGAATCGTCGGCGGCGGACAAATGGGCGCCGGTATCGCCGAGGTGTGTGCCACAGCCGGGGTAGACGTCATCGTCAGGGAGATCAACAAGGAAGCGGCGAGCCTCGGGGAATCCCGACTCAGACGAAGCCTTGAACGCGCCGTGACCAAAGGGAAGCTGCCCGAGGAGGACCGGGACGCCGCCATTGGTCGCGTTCGGTTCACGACGGACCTCGAAGCGATGGCCGACCGCCAGCTGGTCATCGAGGCGGTCGTGGAGCACGAACCTCTGAAGGTTGAGATCTTCAAGGCGCTCGACAACATCGTGACGTCGGGAGAAGCCATCTTTGCTTCGAACACGTCGTCACTTCCGATCACCAGGCTGGCCACCTGTACCAACCGCCCGGATCACGTGATCGGCATGCACTTCTTCAACCCGGTTCCCGTCATGGCCTTGATGGAGTTGATCACGACCGTCGTCACTGATCCTGAAGTGGCCGCGATCGCTGAGGAATTTGCGACCGAAACCCTCTCAAAGACGGTGGTCAAGGCCAAAGACCGGGCTGGTTTTGTGGTCAACCTGCTCCTGGTCCCATACATGACCGAGGCAATGCGCATGTATGAGGCCGGCCACGCTACGGCCGAGGACATCGACAACGGTATGAAGTTGGGTGCCAATCACCCGATGGGACCACTGGAACTTGCCGACTTCATCGGACTCGACACCATGAAGCTCGTCGCCGATGTCTTGTTCGAGGAGTACAAGCTTCCCCACTATGCCCCGCCCCCGTTGTTGGTCCGGATGGTCGAAGCCGGCATGCTCGGACGCAAAACCGGGAGAGGCTTCTACGAGTACCCGACCTAGCGGGTCTGACCTCCCACATGGCCTGATCTGTCGTAGTTTGTCCAAGCCACCGCAACAGTCTCATCCAACCAAGGCTCTCAAGTAGGGCTTCGAATCGGTCGATTCCTTAAGAACCTCCCGGGGGATTGACAGACAATGGACAGGACAACCGTGCGCAATCCTGCTGCCAAAGGGCCGCACGTGCCAGGCGGCCCAAACGCCGGGCTGTCTCCTCAGGCGGCGGTAGCCGAACTTGGCCAGGCCGCTCTGGGTGGCATGGCCATGGAGAACGTCCTCGACCTGGCCGTTATGCTCGCTTGCGAAGCCCTGAACGTGGAATATGCCATGATCCTTCACCAGCCCGCTCACGGGGCGCGGCTCGTTGTAGCAGCCGCGCACGGGTGGGGTGACTCGATCGAAATCGGAGCCACCGATGTGTCGTGTCAGCCGGACTCGCTGGCCGGGTACACGCTCGCTGCCGGCAACCCGGTCATCGTTGGTGACCTGGCCTCGGATCAGCGGTTCACCCATCCCGCCCGATTCGCCGACCACCAGATCAAAAGCGGGATCAGCGTGGTGATCCCAGACCTGAACCGCCCCTATGGAGTCATGGGCGTGCACACACACCAGCTGAGACAATTCACACTGGAAGAAGGCGACTTTCTGCGGTCGATCGCCCATGTCATCGGCGGGACGGTCCAAAACCGCCGGTCCAGAGCGAGCATAGAAAGACAGGCAGACGTTCAGGACCGAAGACTGCGCTATCAGGCTGCCCTGGCCGAGTGCGCTCAAACCCTTCTTGGTAACACCGGCGAGCAACGACTCGACGAGGCCGTCAAGGCTCTGTTGACCGCCACCCAGGCGAGCTACGTATTGGTCGAGAGAAACCATATCGATCCCGAGCTCGGCCTCTGTTCCAAGACTGTGGCGGAGATCGAAAAGGACGGTGCTCCAAGAAGCCAGCTGCGGAACGCCTATTGGGACCTGGTCCCTTGGGAGAAAATGCCCATATCGCGGGCCAAACTCGAAGCGGGTCAGCCGTTCGTAGTCGTACCCGACGAGCTGGTTGGCATTGAAAGAGAGCACTACGCGGCCGACCCGAATCCGGTCATGTCGGAGCTCAACATTCCGATTTTCGTCGATGGAAAGTGGGAGGGTCTCATTGGATTCTCGGAGTCGACCATCGTCAGGGAATGGACCGATGAGGACGTATCCTTACTGACGACCGCGGCCGCCATGATTGGCGCCTTCTGGGAGCGTGAGGCTGCCAGGGAGAGTCGCGAGCAGCTCATCCGGGCCAAGGACGAATTTCTGGCCAGTATCAGCCATGAATTGCGGACACCGTTGACGGCCGTAGTGGGATTCGGCGAAATCCTGCGCGATGCCGGCCACACACTCAGCGAGACCGACCGCCGGGAGTTTCTCGAGCTACTCGTTGCCCAGGGTTCTGACGTAACGAATATCGTCAACGACCTCCTCGTGGCCGCCAAAGCCGATATCGGAACGCTCAACGTCGCCCGAGTTCCAGTTAATCTTCGAGCCCAGACGGTCCAGGTGCTCGAAGCGTTCAACCGCGACCAGTTGGCTCGCATCGGTCAATTCGAAGCCAACGATGTTCGAGCCATCGGTGACCCCGACCGGATCCGTCAGATCGTTCGAAATCTCGTTACCAACGCCCTCCGGTATGGCGGTGACACCTTACACATCGAGCTCTTTGACCGGGACGAAACCGGGATCATGGTCTGCGACAACGGGGCGGCCATTCCCGAAGAAGATCGGGAGCGGATTTTCCAGCCATACCAACGAGCCCACAACGCACCCGGCATTGTCGGATCATTGGGGCTGGGACTTTCCATCTCACGGAAACTTGCGCGAATGATGAACGGCGACCTCGTTTACCGGTTCGAGAACGATCTCAGCATTTTTGAACTCATCCTTCCGAAGACCACCTGACCGGCCGGGGTTCGGAACATCAAGACCTCTGGCTGCTGATGACTCTCTCTTCGTGCGCCCGACTCACGGCCAGCGCGCCCATGCCGGCGGTGAGCAGCGCCGCCCCCAATAGGGCCAAAGGCCAGTAGACGTCATCAGGGCCTGTGAAGGGCAATTCCGGTGGAGGCTCAAACGGTACCGAAGAGGTGGTAACGACCGGCATCGTGGTGGTGGTTCCGGTCGGACGGGTGGTTGATGAGGAACTGGTGCTGGACGTCGGAATGGTCGTGGTAGTCGAGGGGGAGGTAATGCTCGTCGGGGAGACGGTCACCGACGTTGTGGTGGGCGGGACCGTTGTGGTCGTTGGTGGGGCGGTTGACGTTGTCGTCGAAGCCGTTTGGCAGGAGAGCGTCGTGAACTCACCAGCTGCCGGACCGTCCAATACGTACCCCGGGTCAATGGAGCGAGCCGTCCACGTGTAGGTGCCTTCGGGAAGTTCGATCTCGGTCTTTTCACTGAGGATGATCACGCCAGTCGGCCCGTTGATCGTCATCTCGACCTTACCGGTCGTGTTGACACCGTCATGGCGGAAAGAGAACGTCACGTTCGTTTCGGAGATCCCGTTGCGAACCTCGCAGGATCTCAGCACGATCCTGACGACGACCAGTTTGGGAGCCGTCTGACTCGCGATGGCAAGCTCGGCTCCGGCGGGGGTCTCGGTTTGCCCGGCAATCCCGACCGGGGATTCCCCTGCGCTTTCAGCAACCGGCGAGGACGTACCTGGTGCGGCCACACATTGTCCCTTGTGTTTGCCGTCTTCGACCCGGATCTGGCCGTCAGGACAGGTCGGCCTCTCATCCGGTAGGACAGCCCGAGAGACGCCTGGCGCAGCTTCTTGCCTCAAGTCACCCTGAGCGTCGGCAACCTCCCGATTGGGCTCAGTGTTGGCACCGCCGATGGCCTGACCCGAGTCGGCCGACTGAGGGCTGCTGTCTCCCCTCGAAACTGCTGGAGCGACGGCCATCAGAACAACACCGGCCACGACGAGCAGAGATCCGAACTTGCGAAGCCACGTCATAATTGACACCCGTCCCTATCAGGGCCGGAGGTGAGCACGACAGTGAATAACCAAGGCATGACGCCTCCCAGCGCATTGAGTACCTTGCCGCGACATTAGTCCCCTACAGACGTTGAAGAGCCCTCGATTAGCTACCTAATTCGCGCCTAGCGTGAACTTCTCCGCCCGGATCGATCAAGCTTCAGGCGCAGAACTGACCCGAGGACCAAGTGCCACCCCCAGAAATCGGCGCCTGATCGTTGCTTCACCCGGGCGTGGCGCTCGCCTACCATGCACACAAAAGGCGCTCACATGTCAGGTTCCGGATCCGCCCTCCCCCGCTCTGTCGTCGTCACCATGCTCAGCACGGCCGGATGCGTCTTCGCAGAGGAAGAAGCGGATCTCCTCATCTCTGCCGCCCGAACACGTGCCGAACTCCACGCCAACGTCACCAAACGAATCGGTGGCCTTCCTCTGGAACACATCCTCGGCTGGGCGGAGTTCTGCGGCCTGCGCATAGCCGTCGATCCTGGCGTGTTCGTTCCTCGCCATCGCACGGAGTTTCTGGTGGCTGAGGCCGCGGCCCGTTGCCGACCGGGAGCCGTCGTCGTCGACCTCTGCTGCGGTTCCGGCGCGGTCGGGGTCGCCCTGGCCGTAAGGGTGGAGTCGATCGAGTTGTACGCCACCGACCTCGATCCGGCGGCGGTTCGATGTGCTCGCCGCAATCTCGCCGGCGGGATAGGGCAAGTATTCGAAGGCGACCTGACAGTACCCCTTCCCTCCGGCCTGCGGGGCCGCGTCGATGTTCTCGTCGCAAACACCCCGTACGTCCCCACCGGAGAAATCGAGCGAATGCCCCATGAGGCGCGCACCCATGAAGCCCGGCTGGCCCTTGACGGCGGAATGGACGGCCTCGACGTTCAACGACGCGTAGCGGCCACCGCGCCGGACTGGCTCGCCCCGGGAGGATGTCTGCTCGTAGAGACAAGCAGAGAGCAGGCGTCGCACAGCGCCGACATCTTCGCCGGCAACGGCCTCGACCCCATCGTCGCCATATCCCACGAATTCGAAGCCACGGTGGTCATCGGCACCCTTGTTTAAGAGAAGCGGCTCCCGGCGATCCTTCCGCCACTTCCGTCCCGCATGGCCATGTCATTCCCATGCTCTCACCCTCGGACCGCTTTCCAGACAGCCGAACCCTTCCGCGGGCTCCGGCGGGCGGCTGGCGAGACCGCCAGGTTGCCCCACACCGACGCTCGACCTGAACGCCGCAATCGACATTTGCGCGGTTTGACCGGTACTCTGGCCCTATGAGCGGCGAACCGGAAAACCGCGACCTCGAGTCGCTCTCACAGCTTCGCAGTACGGCTCGCCACCCGTGGTCTGTGCGTCGTGTCCTGGCGGTGGCCGGGATCATCACGGTCGTAGCGGGTCTCGCCTATGGGGGATGGTTCGGCTACCAACTCTGGGCGGACTGGCGCGATGTCGAACGGGTCGCCTTTGACCCAGGAGAGGCCCGGGAGCGTCTCGATGCGTTGTCGGCGCTGCCTGCCTCACCGGATCAGTTCCTCGACGAGGGACCAACCGACTTCACGAATGAGATCCCTCCGGCCATACCCCGCACCGACCTCTTGGAAACCGAGCTCATCGACGCTGCTCGGTCCGCTGTCACTCCTACCACTGTTGCGCCGGGGCTTCCTGCCCCGCCAACGTCGCCGCCCATCGGGCTCACTGGCTATCTACTTATCGGTTCTGATGGCACCCCGTCGGCCGGAAACGCCGACGCCATCTTTCTCCTCGTCGATTCGGGAGGCTCGAAAACCTTGGTGTCGGTGCCCCGAAGTCTGTACATCAACAATCCGTGCACAGATACGCCCATGCGGCTTTCCCTTCTCCTGCGCGGGTGCCCGGGAGTGGCGGGGGGACCCGATCTCGTTGCGCTCGCCCTGGAAGATTTCACGGGGGTGCAGATCGCTCACTTCGTCATTATCGGATACAGCGGATTTCCCCGGATCGTCGACAGTCTCGGAGGTATCGAGATCTGTTCGGACACCGCCAGAGGCCTCAACGGACAGATCATTGTCCCGGCCGGATGCAACCTGCTGGCTGGTGCGGCGGCCAGTTTCTGGGTGACAAACCGGGCCCAGGACGAATTCGTCAACGGGCAGTGGCGCGCCGTGGCCGGAGACGACGAGCTAAGCCGCCTGCAGCGTGAGCGAGTGGCGATGTTCGCGGTATATGCCCGGATCGGTTCGCTCGGCTCGGCCGGTTCGGTCGCCTCTCTCGCTCAGAGTGTGTCGGGCACGTTTGCGCTCGACAGCGGCTTGTCGCTATCGGGAGCGGCAAAACTGGCGTGGTCGGCGCGGGGCGGTATGCGCCAACTTTCCATCCCGGTCCGGTCCGAACTAACGCCCGACGGCCGAAGCGTTTTGTATCCAACCCAGCCGTTCTCCGTGACTTTCGGCGGGTAACCGGGGCTCCCACCTCGTCCGAGCAGAGCCGCCAAGCTCCAGTCGTCCTTTCCTCTTGATTGGACGGCAAAAACCAGACAGCCCCCGGCCGGACGGTCGGGGGCTGTCTGCAACACAGAGCGGTCTTACGGACTCGGGATGACCAACTTGATCTGGATCTGGTCCATCGCGAACAGGCCGTCGGAATCGGTGGCCTTCTCCTGAATCGTCGGCTGGCTTGACTGCTGGCCGGTCGGAATGCTGAGCGTGGCCGTCGGGCCGAACCCGGATCCCAGCGTCGTGGCCAAGCCAGTGGTCCAGGCCGCTACCGGTTCACTGGACTTCCATGCCGCACTGAGGACCCCTCCGTTGACGTCCGTGACCGTCGAGGCGAAGGCGATCGTTGCCTTATAAGCGCCCCCGCTGAACGAGGTATAGATCGTTGCCAGCTGGGCTGGGCTGGTGATGGTTACGACCGGTGCCCGTTTGGTCCCCAGTTGCAGTGCCCGGGCCAAGAACGACGCCATCTGATCGCGTCTCACGAAGGCGTTAGGACAAAAGTTCGTACCATCGGCGTTACAACCGACAGTGATACCGTGACCGGCCAAAGCGTTGATGTTCGCTGCGTGGTTGAGATAGGTGGTGGGCACGTCGACGAAATAGTCGGCCGACCACGGCTTCAGGTCGAGTGCCCGCACCAGGAAGGTCGCCATTTCTGCGCGAGTCACTTTCCTATCTGGGCAGTAGGCAGTCCCACCCACCCCACATCCAACCGTGATGCCTGAGGCCCTCAGTCGGTTGATGTTGGCCTCATGGATGTTGCCGTTGTCATCGGAGAAGTAATCGGTGGTGGTCGCCGGCAAGTTAAAAGCTCTTACCAGGAACGAAGCCATCTGGGCCCGGGTCACATCGCTGGCTGGACAGTAGAGCGTGTGAGCGGCGTTGCATCCAAGGGTCACACCAATACTGGCAATGTAGTTGATGTTGTTCTCGTGGACGTTGCCGTTGTCGTCGGTGAACTGGTCGGTTGCTGCGCCAGCCGCTCCCGCAAACGTCGACATGACGAGCGTCAGTATCAGAACCGCGGCTAGTCGATATCGGGGGGTCCTCTTATGTGGCATGGTCCACTCCTCTCTTGGCTGTGAATGCCCAGGAAACCAAAACCCGCGATGGGCTTGCTGCCCACCATACTCCCCTGCGGGACAAGTTGCCGAGGGTTGGTGATGTCTCAACCATCCGACGAGTTGCCTACACCGATCTGGGCGGCGAGCACCCGCCTGTGTACGGCCCGTCGTAGTCGGTCGGGCTGATCGAGCCCAAACCATTGCCCTGTTGACCCGCGGCGGGCCGGACGAGTGCCCTGCCAGCGTCGATTGGCCGCACCACCTGGAGCGGCGTCGCGAGCACCGAGCCAGGACCGTCGAGACCCTCGCCGGAGCCTCTACCCATGCCAAGAGCCATCGGAAGGGGAGCCTGTCAGTTCTGAGCCTGGCGGCGAAGTGTGCCGGTTCAGGTCCGACGGGGACGAGGGGGCCTCCCGGCTAGGATCCCGCTGATGAGTACGCGGATAGCCGCTCTGTGGGGAAGCGATCACACCGAACTCGGTGAGATCACGGTTACCGATATGCGTCCCTCTGGTGCGATCGCCATTTCTCGTGGCAAATTCCGCAAGGGATACCCCTACCTCGACCCCAACGAGGACGCCGTGCTCGTCGCGACCGACGGAACGTCCTGGTTGCTCGCCGTTGCCGACGGACACAACGGGTTCGACGCTGCCCGCGCCGCCATGACTGCTGTTCAAACCTCTGCCACCGCAACCCTTGCCGGGACCGAGCCTGAGGCGGCGATCGCCCTCGCCATCACCGCCGCCCACGCGGCCATCGTCGAGGCGGCTGTGAACGTAGACGCTGAGCGAGCCTCCAGCGCAACCACCCTGGTGGTGGCGATGGTCACCGCTGACCGGGTGACCGTCGCCAGTTTCGGCGACAGTATGGTCATGGTCATTCGAGATCGGAAGCTGCGAGCTGTCAACCGTCGTTCACCGTTTCTCGACGCCTCCACCGACCCGACCGACGTCCAGATCACTCAGTTCATGCTTCGGCCGGGTGACATGCTTCTTGCGACCACGGACGGGCTCACCGACTTTCTCGTTTCGCCGCAGGTTCTCGCCCGTGCCCTTTCGAAATCCGACCCACCCGGCGTGGTGGCCCGACAAGCGGTGGAACTGGCGTTCGCCGGTGGCGCCGGTGACAACGTAGCCGTGGCGGTCTTTGTTGCATCGGACGGACCCAATGCGTAGGCTGCATACCAGTTACGAGGAGGGGTATTGAGAAAAGCAGTACCGTCCGCCGTCCTGGTGCTCGCTCTGGTTGTCATCCCATTGACAGCCTCGGCCCAATCCACGACCACCGAGCCCTATTCAGGTGGCACCGTCACCGAGACGACCATAAGTCCACAGATCGAGGTCGCCGTCGCCGGTTTGACCGTCACTTTCACAGCCGCGGGGGCCGGAAGCGCTTGCGCCTGGGTATTTGGTGACAATTCAACCGGCACCGGTAACCCGGTCACCCACACCTATGCGGCAGAGGGCGACTACCGCGTCACTGCCACCTGCGGTGCCCTGGTGCTGGCCCTCACCGTGCAGCTTGCACCAGAACTGGTCAACACCGGCTTCGATGTACTCCCCGCCGCACTGGCCGCCCTTGGCCTGATCCTCATCGGCGGGGTCGTCTTGCGCTCCAACCGCAGGAGCAAAAAGGCCAATTAGCATCAAGCGCCATGCCCGTCCTATCGGCCGTGGTCTCCGTCTGTTCAGAGTCGGCGCAGGTCTGCTCGTTCTCTT
>JAENVV010000218.1 GCA_016650365.1 Acidimicrobiia bacterium | reverse complement strand
TGTCGACTGTGGCCACGGGTTTCACCTCGATCGCTGAGGGTACCACGATACCAGGACTGTGCGAAAGCGGACCGATCGCTTCGGAACCATACCCGTCAAGACTGCATACTTGATTAGAAAGTTCGAAATTTATGCGCTGCGCTGGCTCGCCTGCCAGCGACGGGCGCAGGTCCGGCAAGACCAATATGGCGATGCAGGTGCGCCTGTGATACATTTCTCCGAGCCACGCACAGCACGCTATGCTACGGATCGCCGGTCGAGCTCCCCACCTCGAATCCGACACCTGTTTTGACTGACCTAAAGTCACAATACCTCTACCTACCGGTGGGGTTTGATTACACGCATAAAACGACGAATATGCAGGAGGAAATGGTGAGAGATTCACTAGCTGAGGTCGCTGGCCCTGGCTTGTACGACCGCTCCCTCGACCACGACTCCTGTGGAATCGGGTTCGTGGCCGATATCAAAGGTCGCAAGAGCAGAAGCATCATCGATCAGGGACTTACGGTCCTCACCAACCTGACCCATCGGGGGGCGGTGGGCGCCGATCCACTCGCCGGCGACGGGGCCGGCCTGTTGATCCAGCTCCCTGATGCGTTCTTCCGTCGCGAAGCCGCCTCCCTGGGTTTTGAGCTGCCACCGGTCGGAGAATACGGCATCGGCATGTGTTTCCTTCCCCGGAACGTCGTCCATCGCGTCGTATGCGAAAACGCCCTCGTCGAAATCATCCTTCGAGAGGGTCTGACGTTTCTCGGGTGGCGCGACGTACCGGTCGATTCGTCATGTCTCGGCGAGAGCGTAAAACCAATCGAGCCCGTCATCCGGCAAGTGTTCATTGGAATGGGTCCCGAAATCCGCGACCAGGCGCATCTTGAGCAAAAGCTCTTCGTGACCCGCAAACAGGCCCAAATCCAGATCATTCAGCGGTCACCCGAGGTTCTTGAGAGCGGTGGCTACTACATCCCGTCGATGTCGAGCCGGACCATCACGTACAAAGGCATGATGCTGGCAAAGAACCTCTCCGTCTACTACCCGGATCTGGCCGATCCCGCCATGGAGTCGGCACTGGCCCTGGTTCATCAACGATTCTCAACGAACACATCTCCCAGCTGGCGCCTGGCCCAGCCCTTCCGCTTGTTGTGCCACAACGGCGAAATCAATACCGTCAAAGGCAATATCAACTGGATGATGGCCCGACGCCAGACGATGTCGTCGGAGATCCTCGGCGACGATCTTGACAAGCTGTGGCCGCTCATCGGAGACGGAGCATCGGACTCGGCCACATTCGATAACGCTCTTGAACTTCTCCTGGCCGGCGGATATTCCCTCGGGCATTCCATGATGATGATGATCCCTGAAGCCTGGGCAAACAACCCGCTCATGGACACCGACCGTCGAGCCTTTTATGAGTATCACGCGGCTCTCATGGAGCCATGGGACGGACCCGCCGCCGTGGCGTTCACGGACGGCCGCCAGATAGGCGCCACGCTTGACCGCAACGGTCTTCGGCCGGCCCGGTATTTCGTGACGGACGACGATCTCATCGTGATGGCATCCGAAATGGGGACGCTCGACATCCCTGAAGAGCACATCGTCAAGAAATGGCGTCTCCAGCCAGGAAAGATGCTGCTCATCGACCTGGAGGAAGGTCGGATTATCGACGATGACGAGCTCAAATCGACCCTCGCCATCGCCAAGCCGTACCAGAAGTGGCTCGACGAGACCCAGATCCGTCTCGCCGAATTGCCGGAAGAGGTGGCCTCCATGGGGCCTGATCCCGACACGCTCCTCGCTGCTCAACAAGTTTTCGGATATACCAGGGAGGACATCGAGTTCTACATCAAGGGGATGGCCCAGGATGGTCAGGACCCGATCGGTTCGATGGGACGCGACACACCGCCGGCGGTGATGTCTGACCGGCCCAAAATGCTATACGACTATTTCAAGCAGACCTTCGCGCAAGTAACCAACCCTCCGATCGACCCGATCCGCGAAGAGTTGGTCATGTCGCTGGTGTCGCTCATCGGACCAAAACCTAACCTGTTGGGCCTCAACACCGGTGGGACGCACATGCGCCTCGAGGTCGAGCAACCCATATTGACCAACGTCAATCTGGAACGTGTCCGGCGCATCGAGAATCATGTCTCCGACGTCTTTAGAACGAAGCGACTGACGATGTGCTACCCCGCCGAGGAAGGGGCGGCCGGCATGGAGGCGGCCGTCGCCGCCCTTTGCGAGCGCGCCACCGACCGGGTACGAGAAGGATTCAACATCATCATTCTGTCCGACCGCCGGATAGATGCCGAAACGATCGCTATTCCGGCGTTGCTCGCCACAGCCGCAGTACATCACCACTTGATCCGGGAGGGTCTGCGCACCAGTACCGGCCTCGTGGTTGAGACCGGAGACGCTCGACAGGTTCATGATTTCTGTCTGCTCGCCGGCTACGGGGCCGAAGCGATCAATCCATACCTCGCTCTCGACACCGTCGCCGCCATGGCGAAAACCCTTGAGGGATCACCAACGCCGATTGAGGCACAAGAGCGGTACATCAAATCGGTGAATAAGGGCATCTTGAAGGTGATGTCCAAAATGGGCATCTCCACATTCCAGTCGTATTGCGGAGCCCAAATTTTTGATGCAGTCGGATTGAACACTCAATTTATCGAGGCCTATTTCACGGGCACGGCCTCGCGGATCGAAGGGATCGGCCTCGACGAGGTTGCCCAAGAGACCGTCACTCGACACCTCATGGCTTACGGCGGCGAACACATCTATCGCCATCACCTCGACGTTGGCGGCGAGTTGGCCTACCGGATTCGCGGCGAAGAGCACGTGTGGAATCCTGAAACGATCGGTGCACTCCAGCATGCCGTGCGCTCGGGAAGCTACGCCAAGTTCAAAGAGTATTCGACAGCCGTTGATGACCAAACAAAGAAACTCAAGAATCTCCGAGGACTCTTCGAACTCGACATCGACGCCGGTACGGGAATTCCGATCGAACAGGTCGAACCAGCCAGCGAAATCGTCAAACGCTTCACGACGGGCGCCATGTCATTCGGTTCCATCTCGTGGGAGGCCCACACCAACCTTGCCATCGCCATGAATCGCATCGGGGGCAAATCGAATACCGGCGAGGGCGGCGAAGAGTCGATCCGGTACAAGGTCGAGGAAAACGGTGACTCCATGCGGTCTGCGACCAAACAGGTCGCCTCGGGACGATTCGGCGTGACTACCGAGTATCTCGTGAATGCCGATGACATCCAGATCAAGATGGCCCAGGGCGCCAAGCCCGGCGAGGGTGGACAACTCCCTGGCCATAAGGTCGATCAACGAATCGCCGACGTGCGACATTCAACGCCTGGCGTTGGATTGATCTCCCCGCCACCGCACCACGATATCTACTCGATCGAAGACCTCAAGCAGCTCATCCATGATCTCAAGAACGTCAATCCGGCCGCCCGAATCAGTGTGAAACTCGTTTCCGAAGTTGGCGTTGGGACCATCGCCGCGGGAGTAGCCAAAGCCCACGCCGACCACGTCCTCATCTCCGGCACCGAAGGCGGAACGGGCGCCAGTCCGGTGACGTCCATTATGCGAGCCGGCTCACACTGGGAGATCGGCCTCGCCGAAACCCAGCAAACCCTCGTCGCCAATGACCTGCGCGGTCGAATCGCCGTTCAGGCCGATGGTGGAATCAGAACCGGCTTCGATGTGGTGACCGCAGCCCTGCTCGGAGCCGACGAGGTCGGATTCGCTACGACGGCACTCATCGCCGAAGGGTGCATCATGACCCGCAAGTGTCACCTCAACACATGCCCGGTCGGGGTGGCCACGCAAGACCCAACCCTGCGCCAGCTTTTCCCTGGCAAACCAGAGCATGTCGTCAACTTCATGATGTTCATCGCCGAAGAAGTGCGCGAGCTCATGGCCAAACTCGGGTTCCGAACCTGGAACGAGATGGTCGGCCAGACCGACCGGATCCGGACCAGATCGGCCATCGACCACTGGAAGGCAGAGGGCATCGATTTGAGCCGGGTACTTCACAAGCCAGTGGCCCCCGACGGTGTAGCGATCTTCAACTCCGAGCGGCAGGATCACCATCTTGAGGAAGCCTTGGACAATGAACTCATTGCCCAGGCGATGAGTTCGCTTGAGAATCAGACCAGAACGATCATCGATACCCCAATCAGCAACACGAACCGATCTGTCGGTGCCATGCTCTCGGGAGAGGTTGCCCGGCGATTCGGCCACGCCGGCCTGCCCGAAGACACCATTCACATTAATTTGAAGGGAACCGCCGGCCAGAGTTTTGGCGCCTGGCTTTCAAATGGCATCACGCTGCACCTGACCGGTGACGCCAACGACTACGTCGGCAAAGGTCTTTCCGGTGGCAAGCTGATCGTACAAGCGTCGCCTGAAGGTACGTTCATTCCCAAGGACAATGTGATCATCGGCAACACGGCTCTCTACGGTGCCATTTCAGGCGAGTGTTACTTCAACGGTGGGGCGGGCGAACGATTCGCCGTCCGTAACTCCGGCGCCATCGCCGTCGTCGAGGCCGTTGGGGACCATGGCTGCGAATACATGACAGGGGGCTGCGTTCTGGTCCTCGGCGCCACGGGCCGCAACTTCGCGGCGGGAATGAGCGGTGGCATCGCCTATGTGCTTGATGAGGACGGAGTCTTCGCCAAACATGCCAACCTATCGATGGTCGACCTCGAACCAATCGACCCGGCCAGCTATCCGATCCAGGCGAACGAGAATCCCGACCGGTTCGAGTTGATGGCCGACCCATTGCGATACGACGCCTGGCGCATCCGCCACCTGCTCGCGACACACGGTGCCCTCGTCGATAGCTCGCGAGCCAGGGAAATCTGCGAAAACTTCGACACCTACGTTACGAAGTTCGTCAAGGTGGTCCCGATCGAGTATCGACGTGCCATTGAAGAGCGCGACATGAAGGCGGGAGCGGCCTGATGGGTTCAGACACCGGATTCCAGGATTTTGACCGCCAGGACCGCACCTACCTGCCGGTAGAAGAGCGCAAGACGAACTATGAGGAGTTCACGATTCCGCTCACCACCAAGGAACTCGCCAACCAGGCGGCACGCTGCATCGATTGCGGTATCCCCTTCTGCCATACCGGGTGCCCGGTCAACAACATCATCCCCGACTTCAACGATCTCGTATTTACCGATGACTGGAGGGCGGCTTCGGAAGTCCTCCACTCCACGAACAATTTCCCGGAATTCACCGGCAGGGTTTGCCCGGCTCCCTGCGAGGAGGCGTGCACACTCAACCTGCACGATGCTCCCGTCACGATTAAATCCATCGAGTATTCCATCGTCGAGCGGGCTTGGAACGAAGGATGGATTCGCCCGCAGATTCCTGCACGTAGGACCGGCAAGCGAGTTGCCATCGTCGGGTCAGGGCCGGCCGGTTTGGCGGCCGCTCAACAGTTGGCCAGGGCCGGCCATCGGGTCATGGTGTTCGAGAAGAATGCCAAAGTTGGCGGCCTGCTTCGCTACGGCATCCCCGACTTCAAATTGGACAAGCGTGTGATCGACCGTCGAATGGCCCAAATGCAGGCTGAGGGAGTGGCGTTTTTTGTCAATAGCTACGTCGGTCACAACGTCTCCATCGAGGCACTGGTCGACGACTACGACGTCGTCGTTCTGGCGGGTGGATCTGAATACCCGCGAGACATCGAAGTGCCGGGACGCGAACTACAAGGGATCGAATTTGCGGTCCCCTACCTTGCTCAGCAAAACCGCCGTGTCAGCCATGAGGGTCTTCCTGCCGGGTTGGATACCTCGGCGGAGGGAAAACATGTCGTTGTGATTGGCGGTGGCGACACCGGCTCCGACTGCGTCGGCACCACCAACCGGCAAGGCGCCGCTTCCATAACCCAGCTTGAGGTCCTTCCCAAGCCAACCGAGCATCCGGACAAACTCTTGACCTGGCCCGACTGGCCCCAGAAACTGCGAACCACCTCGTCCCACGAAGAAGGCTGTGATCGGCGGTGGTCGGTGCTTACCAAGTCGTTCTCGGGATCGGACGGGAAGGTCGACACCCTGCATGGCGTCATCGTTGATTGGCAGAATGTCGATGGGCGCTGGAACATGACCGAGGTCGAAGGTTCCGAATTCAACATTCGAGCAGACCTCGTCTTGATCGCGGCGGGCTTCATGCACCCGATGCACCAGGGTCTGCTTGAAAAGCTTGGCGTCGACCGCGACGCTCGGGGCAACGTGGCAGCCAACACTGACGATTACGCCACCAGCGTGCCCGGTGTGTTTGCGGCAGGTGACATGCGGCGTGGTCAATCTCTTGTGGTGTGGGCCATCAGGGAGGGTCGCCAGGCAGCCCGGGCCGTGGACAAATACCTCATGGGCGCCACCAACCTTCCCACCTAAGGAACCCGCCACATGCCCGTACTGGTCGTTGGAGCCGACACACCCACCGGATCTGCCATCATCGCTGCCCTGGCAGGACGCGACGGGGAACTCCGCTGCTTTGTGTCCGACTCCACGGTCGCCATCGAGCTGAAGTCCCGGTCGACCAAAGTAGCTCTCGGCGACGTATCGGATGGGTCCCACGTCGGAGCAGCCGGCATCAACTGTTTCTCGATGGTGTTCGTGACCGAAGCTGCCCGCGATGAGCGCGTACGATCTTTTGCCAGCTCGCCAGAAGAGGTGTTCGAGCAATGGCAAGAAGCTATCGAAATGGCCGGTGTTCAACGGGTGATCTGGGTGGAGGACGAACCATCAGAAGGTTCAGGGACGAAGATCGTTGCCACTGAGCTGGCGGTCGTAGTAGGGAGAACGAAGGATACCAGCGAGATCGCTGCCAGGGTCGTGGAGCTCGACGAGGTCGCCGACCTGAGTTCCATCGTCTAGCCGGTTACCGGAACGGGGTCTCGCCCGCCTCGATCTGTTGAGAAAGAATCCACCGCTCGAAGGCGTCTTTGAGGTACCGGTACGGATCGATGGCTCGCCCATTTTTATGAATTTCAAAGTGAGTGTGCGGAGACGTACCCGCCGCATTACCGGTGGAACCGACATAGCCAATGACATCTCCGACCGCCACCGGGTCCCCTACCTGCAGACCTTCTGCAAAGGAACCGAGGTGGATATACCAACTCTCGTAGCCATCGGCATGCGTCAACACCACATAGAGGCCGGCCCGACTCCCGCGCTGAGCCTTCTGAACGAAGCCATCTGCCCCGGCGACGACTTCGGTGCCCCGGGTCGCAAACAGGTCGACGCCACGATGTAATCGCCCGTCGGGTTTGGCAGCCCCGAACTCCGACAGGAAATGGGTTTCAGCGTCACGATGTGGAAAGGTCAGGATGAACTCGTCTTCAGAAACGGCCGCCTGGCCAGGCGCGGCCAGGCCGCCCATCAGGACGGCCACCACCACTAACGGTGCGAAAAGTTTCCCCCACTTATCCATTGCAAAGACCGCTACCTTACCCTCAGATCCCAATATCCGTAAAGAAAATGAAGGGACAGCCCGCAGGCTGCCCCTTCATCAGGTTGTCAAACTAACCACTAACAGTAACCATTACTTGTTATGACCCTGGCCGTTGTTGGACTTGTTGGACCGGTTGCCTTTGTCAGGCTTGCCGGGATGGTCCGAAGCATCCCCGGTGAGGGTTGCCGAGTCTTCGGTGGTCAAGGCGGCCTCATCGTCGTCGTTGACTTTCACCTGCATCTCGCCCTTGCCGAAGCCAGCCAACGCGGCCTTGTATTCCTTTTTGTCCGACCCCTTGATGCCCAACTCTTTGAGAGCATGCATGAGACTCGAGACAAAGGTGCCATGGTTGACCTGGCCGTTCGGGCCTTCAACAGAAATCCCTACACATCCGTCCAAAAGCGGTGGCACATCTGTGGAGTCAACCACCGAGACCGAAAAGATAAGCGAACCGTCTAGTCCCTCTGTGTAATCAATGACCATCTCATCCGTAAGGGTGCAATCGCCACCCTCGGTAGAGAACAGGA
>JAENVV010000217.1 GCA_016650365.1 Acidimicrobiia bacterium | reverse complement strand
GGATCAACTAGGACCGCTACGTCCAATGATCGTGTCCACAGACGGGCGGCCAAGGAAAGGTTTCGAACAATCCGCGGGCCGCGAATCGGATGCCACTCGAAGCCCTCCACGACGGAGGGGCCGGGTGCTCGACTGTGATACTCGACATCGAAGTCTTGACTCAGAGTTGGAATGAGCTTCTCGCGAATTCGAACGTCGTCGGAGTGATGAACGACGGACAGAACGCCGACAATCACAGCACTTCTACGTTGTCGACCTCAATGCCACGGCGCCGATAGGCGTTCCTGGTGTCAAAGACGACAGGCACCGCGTCGGCGATTGCCTGATAATCGACCCCGGCATGATCGGTAAGGATGATGGCGGCGGCATATCCCTCGAACGATGTAGAGGGTTCGAACCCGTGCCTTCGAATACGATCGGGCGGAACCAACGGATCGAATACCTCCACCGCGGCGCCCTGTTTGGCCAACTCGACGAGAACCCGGGCGGAGGCCGATTCTCGATCGTCGGCGATGTCGGCTTTGTATGAGATTCCCACGCCAAGCAGGCGGGTCCCGAACACCGGCAGTCCCCGTCGGTTGAGCATTTCTCCCACCCGGCGTGCCGTCCAGGCGGGCATGCCTTCGTTGACCTGCTCAGCGGTATCGATGAACCGGGTCGTGAAGTTGGCTTCTTTGGCCCTCCATGCGAGGAACTGCGGATCGAGGGGGATGCAGTGACCGCCAACTCCGGGACCCGGAAAAAAGGCCTGGAATCCAAAAGGTTTGGTGGCGGCCGCTTCGATGACTTCCCAAATGTCGATGTCGATCTCGTGAGCGAGTTGAGCCATTTCGTTGATGAGACCGATATTGACCGCCCGATAGGTGTTCTCGAGCAGTTTGGCCATCTCAGCGGTCTTGGCATCAGACACGGCATGGACATTTGGAACGAGACGGCGGTAGGCGGCAGTCGCCACCGCCGTCGACAATGCGCTCACTCCCCCGACAACTTTCGGGATCTCGGCCGTCTTCAGTTCATCGCCAGGTGATACCCGCTCGGGAGAGAACGCAACGAACACATCTCGATCGACTTCCAACCCGACGTCGGCGAGGGCCGTAACAAGGATATCGTCGGTGGTCCCCGGGTACGTTGTCGACTCCAGCGAGATCAGCTGGCCGGGTCGGGCGATTCTGGCCACTGTGGTGGCGGCGCTCTGAATGTAGGACATGTCGGGCTGGCGGTTGCGCCCCAGCGGCGATGGCACACAAATAAATATTGCATCGACCTCGGTCAGGTTTTTCGGGTCGTCAGTGACCGAGAAGCCTCGTTGTAGGGCGCTCGATAGCTCGGCGTCGGTAACGTCGTCGATCGGTGAGGAGGCGGCCCCAAGACGCCGGACCCGATCGTCTGACGTATCAAAGCCAACGGCCGGATGGCCCTTGGCAACGGCGGTGAGGGCAAGCGGTAGTCCGACATATCCGAGCCCGACGACGCCACAAGTCCACGAGTCGCCTTCAAAGAATTCCACCGGATCAGTCACGTGGGACGATGCTAGCCGCCGCCGTTATGGTTGATCGCCCTCACGAGGAACGACGCCATGTGTTGACGGAGCACAGAGGAGTCCGGACAATATTGATTGTTGGCGGGCGGATTACACCCGAGCGTTACCCCGGCCGCCGCCAGCCGCTCGATATCGGCCTCGAAAATCGACCCATCGTCATCGGTGAACGGGTCAGGGCTACGGTCCACAAAACCGTACGCCCGGACCAGGAACGCCGCCATCTGTGCTCGCGTCACCGGCCGATCCGGGCAGAACCGATCGTTGTCCGGAGGATTACATCCAATTGTGATACCTGCCGCGGCGATCTTTTCGATGTCCGCTTGAAATGGCGAGTCGTCATCATCGATGAATGGATTGGGAGCCCGGTCGACCAACCCGAGAGCCCGGGTCAAGAAGGCAGCCATCTGGCCGCGAGTCACGGGGGCCAATGGACAGAATTTGGTGTTGTCTGGCGGGTTGCAACCGAGGGTGATGCGGAGTTCCGCAATCTTGTTGATGTTCTCCCAATGCACCGAATCCGCAATGTCGGTGAAGGCGTACGGACTCTCACCGCCGTACGGGTCGTAGAACAATCCAGAAACAGAGGGCGACGACAGGCCGAGTTTTGAGTACTTCTTGGCGATGCTGACAGTCTCCGTTACCAACGAACCGCTCTTGACGCCCGTGATCTTCATGCTGGCATTCGGCGCAGGGTGGTCGAGAGTGACGTTCGAGATCTCGGAAAAGCCATAGACCGAGGCGATAGTCGCCACTGATACGGTTTTCTCCCAGGAAGCCTTCGGATTGGCAGACGTAAGAGACCAGGGATCGGGAACGGAGCGGGAGTACGGAAGTGCGGTCACAAACACGTCCTCGCTGTTTTCGGTGTTTCCGCCCGTCGAAGACGAGTAGAAAGCCTGAATCAACGACCCGCCATAGGTGACCACCTGACTCGCCGTGGCCCCGACGGCCACCACCCAAGCCGGATACGTGCTGGCGTTTAGCTTTTCGTTGTCCATCCCCCGGAAGTTCTGGTCGTACGTTGAGTCCAGGACATGGCAGTAGCAGTACGACCGTCGCGAATTAGAGATGAAGTCGTTGTAAGCGGCGCTTGGCTGCGTGGCGTCGTAGAACCGATCGAACTTCTCAAGGGCATACGTCCGACCCGTAATGACCTGCGCCTCGAGCGCCGCAGTCGGCCAACTCGTTGGCACCTCACGGAGGCCCAGCAGGTACTGCTCAACTGGCACCTCAAGAGACACCTGGAACCGGCCCGATTCCTTCTGCACGTCGCCCTGGCGGATCCGCAGCGTTCCATACCGGTAGTCGGTGCCATCAACGTTGAGGTATTCCGCCCGGCCGGGCCCGCCCCAAGTAACGCTGGCTTTGCAATCGCCCGGCGGAAAAATGTGTTCGGAACTGACACGGCGAAACTCGCATTTGTTCGTCACTCCGGCGACCCGCCGAAACTCCCAGGACTCACCTGGCTGCGGTATCGCGTCGGTACGCGGACAAACGGCGCCCTGTCCGTCATTGGCCTGGCAGAGATCGACCGGGCCGAGTGCCGCGGACGGAATCGAAAAGGCGATCGAATTCACGTCCTGGGCGAGCCCTACCCAGAGACTTGGATTGGCCGAACCAAGCGGGTGGGAGGTGCCATACAGCGACATATGGGCTTGGCGAGCGACATTCGTGTAATAGGTATCGATGATCTCGTCCGACGTCTTGCCGGAGACCGCCATGGCATAGGCGCCATATTGACTCATCCCGATGGCATGTCCGAAACCGCCCCCAGTGAAGGTCACGGTCGGCGGCGAAGTTTGGGCCTGAGCAGGAATGGCTGGAGCCAGGGTGCTCACCACCATGACAAACAGGAGGAGGATCCTGATGTGTTTCAACACAACTCCTCGGGTCGGATTCCGCCCGCCCACGGTCAACCACTCTACAAACATTTCTCAACCAATCCGAATATCGGCGTCATCGACCCACAAGTTGAAAGACGGATTCACCCCGAACGACATAGGTCTGTCCAACCCCATCCTGCCCGAACGACACCAGTCCAAACCCCACTCCTAGCGAACTGAGCGCGCTCTCCGATACCACAACGCCGTCAATGACCCGGACGGACCGAATCCACCCCGAGCAATAATCCCCATAAAGAAAGTGCCCGCTGATCTGGGTGAGCTCCCCCCGGTACACAACTCCCCCGGTGATCGAGCAGCCTTCGGTGTGGGTGTACTCGACCAAGGGAAACGTCAACCCGGCCGTATCGCAACTACCGAGGCCAGTGCATTCGGTGCCCTCAAATCGTACCCAGCCCAAGTTCAGCCCCTTGTCCAACGTCGAGACCACCGAAACTTCCTCGCGGGAGCCCTGGCCAACGTCGGCAATATACATGTCCGTGCCATCGATCCACCATCGCCACGGATTCCGCAGCCCGATCGCCCAATTCTGTGAGGTTGCCGTTGCCGGGTCGATGCGCACCATTGAGCCGAGCGCGGTGTCGGGATTCTGTCCGTTCCCGCCCGGATCGAAGCTCGCCCCGCCATCACCTAATCCGAGATACAGGTAGCCGTCCGGTCCGAACATGATCATCCCGCCGTTGTGGTTGGCGTGCGGCTGCGAGACGGAAAAGACCCGGCGCCCTGACATCGGATCTACCCGGTTGCCGATGGCCTTGAACTCTTCAACCACCGAAAGGTGATCGGCCGCGCTCGACGGCGATTCCGCAGAGTACGAGGCGTATACCAATCCGTTTGTGGCGAAGTCCGGGTGAAAAGCGATAGCCAACAATCCCCGCTCACCACCGCCAATGGCAACACCTGTCAGGTCGAGGAATGGGTCGCCCAGGAGTTTCCCATCACTGAGAACCCTGACCGTTCCTGGTCGCTCCACGACAAAGACCCGGGTGTCTCCCGAGGGTGCCGTCACCTGGATCGGCGAATCGAAAGTGAACGGAAGCTCGGCAAGAGACGGAGTGAGTCTGGGCGGCACGGCGATCGGTATGAGTCCCTCGGCTCTGACGAGAAAACTCGCCATCTGATCGCGCCGGACCGGTTCGGATGGGCAATACCGATCGTTGGCAGGCGGGTTGCACCCAAGGGTTATCCCGGCCGAGGCCAGTCGTTCGATATCCGCTTCAAAAATGGAGCCATCGTCATCGGAGAACCTTCCAAGGCTTCGGTCGACGTACTGGTAAGCGCGAACCAGAAAAGCCGCCATCTCTGCCCTGGTCACGGCACGGTCCGGACAGAAGCGATCGTTCACCGGCGGATTACATCCCCGGGTGATCCCGGCGGATGCGATCCGCTCGATGTCGGCTTCAAAGAGCGACCCGTCGTCATCGGTGAACCGATCCAACGTTCGCTCTGTCAGCCCGAGCGCCCTGGTCAAAAAGGCCGCCATCTCACCGCGAGTAACCGAACCGGTCGGACAAAAGCGGTCACCAAGCGGCGGATTACACCCGAAGGTGATCCCGGCTTCAGCCAGGGCTTGAATGTTCGACTCGTGGACGTTTCCATCGTCGTCCACGAAGGTTCCGCCTGGCGGAAGGGCCGCGCCGACCGCGCCGGCCGAGGCCGCCAACATGGCGACGACCATTACAAGAACAAACCGGATCCGGATCATCCCGATAAACACTATCGGTGAGTTTGTTCCTACCGGACCTTAAGTATTTGGCGCCGTGAACCGATAAGAAAGCCATGATGTTTTCCTTAGGGCGCAGGGGAATCTACGTGGTGGCGGTCATCGTGACCGCCGCTCTTGCGTTTTCTACGCTCCCGGCTCCTCAGCCGGCCGATGCTTCTTCCATCCTCCAGGGTGACATGATCGACCTGATCAATAACGAGCGGGCCGCCCATGGTCTCAACGTTCTTACCGCCTTCTGGGATCTCGAAGACAACGCTTCGGGACAGACCTCATTCCAGGTCGCCAAAGGCACCATTTTCCACACATCGAATCTGGCGGGAGTGGTGGACGGCGGCTGGTCCAGCCTCGGAGAAAACGTCGGTATGGGACCATCAATGCCCATCTTGCACAAAGCCTTTATGGACTCACCCGGCCACCGGGCCAACATCCTCGGAGACTGGTCGCACATCGGCATTTCGGTGAAGTCAGCGGCCAGCGGCCAGCTCTTCATCACGGTCATCTTCATGAAAGCTCGCGGGTCCATCGACCACCCTCAGCCTCTCTCCAACCTGCCGGTTCTCAAGTCGTTACCCGGCGATGCAGCAAACAGTCTCTTCATCGGCGACATCGAATGGCTGACTTCCCATGGCATTGCCCTCGGATGTGACGCAAGCTCATACTGTCCTGACCGACCGGTAACGCGCGGTGAGATGGCAACCATGTTGGCGCTGGCACTGAAACTACCGGCCTCCTCAACCGACTACTTCACCGATGACAACGGCTCACCGCACGAAGCCAACATAAACGCGGTTGCCAAAGCCGGTATCACTGTCGGCTGCAACCCGCCAAGCAATACGTTCTTCTGCGACCAGGAAACGCTCACTCGCGAGCAAATGGCGAGCTTCTTCGTGCGAGCTCTCAGCCTCCCGACCAACGTCGCTGATCAATTCGGTGACGATGCCAACTCCGTTCATCAAACCAACATCAATGCACTCGGCGCTTCAGGCATAACCCGGGGATGCAACCCTCCCGCCAATGACATGTTCTGTCCTCGGGGCACCCTCACCCGTGGACAAATAGCGGCCTTTCTCGCCAGGGCGTTCGGATAACGAAACGGGCCTGACCGAAGCTGACGATTAGCATCGCAGCGTGGCCGAACCCGCTGTCGAAAAACTGCTGCAAGACCTCCGCGATGAGCGGCAGCTCCGCCTTGCAGCCGAAAGCCGGGCCGCCGCCGAAACCGATAAGGCCAGAATTTGGCGCCAACGTGCTGAGCAACGGGCCACTCGTATCGCCGAACTCACTGAGGCCGGTTCCGGGATCCGCCGGCTCATCGGACGAAAACCTGTGGCGCAAGAGCACGAGCCAATCGCGGCCCGGTCCGACGAGCGCGTTCGGGTGGTCCGCAAACCCTTCGCCTCATTTCGGGTCGGCTGTGCTGTCCCGGACGCCCATTTCCGGAGCCTCCAGGCAACGTTCGATGCGGTGGAGTTGGAAGGCGGGTCGGACCTCGATTTCATCGTTGTTCACTCGTCCCGCTGGGCCGAAGCCCAACGGGCCCTGGAGCGCGACGGCGCCCTTACTCCGATTGTCGCGTGGGGCGACGACATACCAGCCGAGCTACGGACAGCGGCCCGAGCCGTCTTCGATCGCCAGAATCCCCTGCCCCTCACCTTTGACATTCGTCAGCCCCGGTACGGGATTAAGGTTCCCATCTCGGTGCGTCAGGCCGAGATCGAATTTCCGCCGCCGGACCTGATCCAGGCGGCGGCCGACGGCACGGCCGTTTGGGTAGACGTCGAGCCTGACGAGACGATGGCACCACTAGCTTCGCTCGTAGCTCAGCGATGGGCGTATCGGACGTATCACCCACGGCTCTTCGGCGAACGAATCCTCGATGGGGTTGGACTTGTGCACCATGATCCGCTCCCCCGCGTGGCGATGATTCTGGCGTCAAAACGACCTGAAGTAGTCGCCACGGCCATCCGTCAGATCGGGACCCAGACGTACCGAAACCTCGAGTTGCGGGTCGGGCTTCACGGTTTCGCGATGACCGACGAGATCGACGAGGCAATCCGGGACGTGCCGATGTCGGCCGAAGTGCACGAACTCAGCAGCGAACTCCCCCTTGGCCAGATCCTCAACGATCTCATCGACACAACGAACGCGCCGCTCCTCGCCAAGATCGATGACGATGACTTCTATGGACCCGGACATATCGAGGACAGTGTCAACGCCTTGGAATACTCGGGTTGCCGGGTCGTCGGAAAAGCCACCCAGTTCGTGTATCTCGAAGAGGACAACGCCACGATCCTGCGGAGACCCGACCAGGAGGGAGTCGAGATTGCCGGGACCCTCAACGGACCGACGCTGGTTTTCGGACGAGAAGTGTGGGAACAAGGTCCCTTTCCCTACCGACCCCGATTCGTTGACGTCCTGTTCGAAAGAGCGGCCAGAGCCAACGGGTACGGGTTATACGCCACCCAGCGCTGGGAGTTCTGTCTGATGCGCACGTCGTCTGATCACACCTACCCGGGCAGTTCCAGCGCGTTTCTGGCAGGATCCGACCCGCTTTGGCCCGGCCTTGACGTTTCGCGCTGCGTCGCTCCTGACAACCTGACCGGGTTGTACGGGCCACAAGCATGACCGGTCCCGGCAGCCGACCCAAAGTTGGGGTCATCGGTTATGACCAGAAATTCATCCGACCAATCCTCGAGTATCTGGCGAGAAACGGACATTCGATCGACGCCTATGAATGGGACAAGTACAACGTCGATGACACCGATCGGACTCGAACCGTCATCGAAGATACCGATGTCATCGTCGCCGAATGGTTGGGTAGAAATGCCGTCGAGGCGGTCACCCATCGCGCCAGCGACCAGCCGGTCATCGTGCGAATGCACCGATTCGAGCTCTACAGGAACGAGTGGGCCGACCTCGACATAGATTCCGTTGGCATGGTTATCACCGTCGGAGAGGAATACCGCAGACGGCTTCTTGCCAGGACCGGTTGGCCACCCGAAAAAGTCATGGTCATTCCGAACGCGGTCGACGTCGAGGCGCTTGACCTCCCTAAACAAAACAAGGCCGAGTTCACCATCGGGCTGCTGGGGGTCGCCTCAGAACGTAAACGGCTCGATCTGGCCCTCGACGTGTTCGAACGGGTCCTCGAACGCGACGATCGCTACCGCCTCCAGATCAAGTCTGCGCACCCGCAATCACTCAAATGGGTCTGGGACTCCCCAACCGAGCGAGCCTTTGCGACGCGAGTTGATGAGCGTTTACAGGCGCCACCCTTTCGTGACTTCGTCTCCTGGATCGAACCGGGTCCAGACGTTACCGGGTGGCTCCAGGGAATCGGATACCTCTTGTCAACAAGTGACGACGAGAGCTTCCACCTGTCCCCGGCCGAAGGAGCGGCCTCCGGGGCGGTTCCGATCGTCCGGGACTGGCCGGGCGCTTCCGAGATCCATCCCGACGGCTTTGTAGCCAGCATCGACGAACTACCCGATCTCATACTGGATATGGCTGGCGACCGAGATCGGGCAGGTAAGCGAGCCCAGGCGTTTGTGCGGACCCACTATGACATCGAAGTAGTCGGCGAGCAGTGGACAAGCCTCATCGACCGCCTGGCCAGCATCGCCGGCTCATGAGAATCTGCCTAATCGGCCGGGGTGGACCCAACGAACGCCCGGACATCGCAGCCCTCGCTCTGTCGCTCCAACAGGCAGACCACGACGTTCACACGGTAATGACGAGCCCGCTCCAACCGACCGTGGGGAGCGGCGTGGAGGTGGCGGGGCGCCGACCCCAAAGGCTCGGTCCGGTCGGCCATCTCCTGCGTAAAGCTCAACCGTCCCAGCTGAGACACCAGATTGCCCAACAGGGACTTCGCTCCGCCGTGAAGGAGGTGAACGCCGATCTGCTGTATCCACTCTCCTCCCGAGAGGTTGCGACAGCCGCCTCCAGCGTGTCGGAGAACGGGGCAATCTTCCGGCAACCCGACTGGCCGTCGCCCGGGGAACGAGACCTGGCGAAGCTGGGCGGATCAGATTCTCGGTGGCAGGTCTCGACTGCTGGCTTCGACGCCCGATGGAGCCTCCCGCCCAGGGGCCGACCGGAAGAAGGCCGCCATCGCGGGACAAAAGTCGCCTTGGCGTTCCGCGATTACCCGACCAGTCCCGGTCACTATCTCAAACAGGCCATGTGGCGCGCCGGAATTGAAGTCTTCCTCATTCACGACCACCTCGACTGGGCCACTCTTCCATCTGACACAGCTGGATTGCTCATCGTCGAAAGCAAGCTGCCCCGGATCGACCTGATCGGCGACAACCCCGGAATCCCGGTGGCCTTCTGGGTCCACCATGGGGAACACCACGTGGAGACCAACGTGCGTCTGGCGAAAACCTACCGGGCAGATCTGGTTCTCATGGCTCACAGTCTGCATCTGGCTCACCGATTTTCCGCTCCCGTTCATCGGTTCAACTTTGCTGCCGAACCAAGTCTCCTTCCCCCTAATCCGCCGCGCTGGGAGGACCGCGCGTTCGACGTCTCCCTCATCGGAAACGGCCTTGACAGGGCCACCAAGGCGTACGGCCTCCGCCATCAATGGGCCGAGCAGCTTCGGCGATCACCGCTCAAGACGTATGTCGGAAGTGATTTGACCCCGGCCGAGATGGTCGACGTCTACGCCAATTCCAAAATCGTCGTGAACGAAGGGGGCACCCGCCACTTCCCGATTACGATGCGGGTATTCGAGGCGACCAGTGCCGGCGCCCTCCTCTTGACGGATGATCTGCCAGGGACCGATAGCCTGTTCGAACGCGGCGCCCAATACGTCGCCTGGGAGGGTGATCTCGTTGACCAATGCCAGAGCCTGCTTCGCTCAGGGGACGCCGCCGCCATCGCGGCAGGCGGGCGGGCACAAACGGCTGACTTTCACACCTACGACCACCGGGTCGACAGATTCCTTGCCTTGGCCAACGCCGCAACGGCGAGGTCCCAACCCGTGATGCCACTTCCGAACTCCCCGGTGGCCCGTCGAATCGAACGCGAATCCGATATTCACACGGTTGCCTCGTACGACCCGAGTGTCGATCTCTCCGAATTGACCGATCGCGCCGTATGGATGGACGCTGCCGGGGCACCACAACGTATCGATGCCACGGTTGTGTCGAAGCCGAAAGATATCCCTGAAGCCATTGAACGATCGCGGGCGTGCGTCTTTGTTGTCGATGAGTCGACGACTGGAGATCTTCGTCAGTTGTTGCCAGCCGGGGCGACCATTGTTAGGTCCGGCGACATCACGTGTGTCGATCTCGGTACAGGCCAATACCGAACATGATTGAGCGACTGGTGGCCCCCGAGAACGATTATCAGCCCGTCCGTACCCGGGAGCGAGCCGGCGACCTCACCGTCGGGGTGGCGATTCCGACATTCAATCAAGGCTCTCTCTTGGACCGAACCCTCGCCTCGATGGTCAGCCAGACCCGGAAGCCCGATCAGATCGTGGTCGCCGATGATGGTTCAACAGAAGACATCCGGGCGATCGTCGACCGATATGCCGATTTACTTCCGGTTTCGTATGTGCGTCAGGAATTCGAGGGGCGCGGTGCCGGGCCGGCTCGTAACCTCGCCGCGTCGCTCTGCAACACCGACGTCTACCTCTTTTGCGACAGCGATTGTGCCGCAGATCCCGGGCTCATCGAGACACATATGTTCTGGCATGAGCGGGCCAGCAATCTGGTCGTCGCCGGTTCCCGCCTGCACGTTGACTCGACCGACATCACCCCCGAACAGATCAGGGCCGGAAACCCGCTTAGCCACCTCGCCCACACGCCCGTCGACGACGGAGCCGAGACCGAGGACTGGCGACGCTGGGTCGGGCGACGAGCCAAGAACTTCACGATCGGCGACACCGCCTACCGGGCCACTCTGTCTTCGAATCTCTCGGTCGGGGCCAGGGTCTTTGATGAGGTCGGCGGATTCCTCGACATCTACACCGAGTGGGGTGGCGAAGACACCGAACTCGGATGGCGCCTCTGGAATTCCGGCTGCTTCGTCGTGCCCGATCGGAGAGCGATCGTGTATCACCAAGTCCAGGACGACCCACCATACGATGCCACTCGTCAGGCCTCACGAAACCGAACGAGGGTGCTCATGGCCGACCGAATCCCCCATCGGTTCTATCGGGTCAGATCGACGCCGGTCGCCACGGTTCCGAAACTGAGCTGGATCATCCCCGTGGCGTCACCCGACAGCCTGACAACGGCTTTTGAGCGTGTCGCCACCGACGCCTTCGCCGACGCGGAGCTCGTGCTGGTTGGTCCAGAGGCGGCCGTTGAAGCCGTCAAATCCCTGGACAAACACTCCCGCCGGGTAAAGGTCGTGGTCGGGTCATCGACATCGGCCGTTGCCGTGGCGATCATGCGATCGGACGGCGAGTTTGTGGCACTGCGCGATCCACGAATCACGGTCAACTCACGGTTGGTGACCAAAGCTGTTCAGATACTCGATGACGACCCCCGCATCGCAGCGGTTCGGGTTGCCTATCGAGTGGCAAATGGGCCAACATTCCGTACCACCGACGATCTCGACACCGTCGACGGCGCAGCCGGATGGGAGGGCCTCCCACTGCTGGCAGTAGTTCGCAAACGAGAGATCATGAAGGACCGTCGAGCCCTCGACTCAGCCTCGCCTCTTTGGCCGAACCTGTTCGACCGAATCAACGTTCGTTTCCTGATCAATGATCATGCCGAGCTCCCCGCCAGTCTCAGTATCGATCTCAAGAGTCGGTACCCGAGGCTTGGTGACGTTGCCAAGGCCGGTCCACGAGAAGTTGTCAGAGCCGTCACCCGCAGTGTTGGCAAGATCACGAAACAGAGAGCGTCTGCTCCGCCAGTCGCTCGAACACAATCAAGTGACAACCTGGTTGGCATCGACTACATCGGGTACACCGGTGCCGGGAATCTTGGAGATGAGGCGATGCTGGTTGCCGTGCGCCAACTATTGCCGTGGGCCGACGTTCAGCGGGATCACCCGAACCCGGCGGTGATCATGGTTGGCGGCGGAACCCTTATCAACGGCAAGGGTTACTACCTCACCCGCGTTCTCCGAAGGGATTCACCCCGGCTTGAAAAAGTCGTGTTCGGAACGGGAGTCCGGAGCCCTGATTATTGGGGCAGCACGGAGGACGTCACAGCTTGGGCGCAGTTCTTTGACGCCGCCCTATACACCGGGGTTCGCGGGCCGCTTTCCCAAGCGCATCTCGCCGACTTCGGATACAAGACGCCAGTGGATGTTCTCGGTGACCCGGCCCTCTCGCTGCCCCGTCCGGACGTCGCCAGAGTCCCCGGCCGGGTAGTCGTTTGTCCAGTGTGGACCAGTGGCAACTTGCACGGCGGAGACGACGATGTCGTGTTCGACGGTTTGGCCGGCACGATCCAAAGGCTGCGGGCCGCCGGACACGAAGTCGTGATGATGTCGGCGTTCAACCAGGACGACCGGTACATCATCGACCTCATGCGACGGGCCAACGCTTCCGATATGCCGTACGTCCCTGCTCACCTCGAGGTCGCAGACGCCCTCGACCTCATCGCTTCCGCCGATCTCGTCATCGCCGAGCGCCTCCACGCCGGGATACTGGCGGCCGCGATGGGCACGGCATTCATTCCGATCGAATATCGCCCCAAGACACGGGATTTCGCCCAATCCGTCGGCGTCGATGATCTGGTTGTTCGGACCGACAACTTCGGGGCGCTCGATGAGCGGGTCGATGAAGTCCTGAACGCTCCGAACGCCTGGACCTCCACGGTGGCCACCGCAGTCGAGGCGTTTAGGATCCACCAGACGTCGGTGGCTAGCAGGCTGCAAATCCAGCTCAGTAATCCCGACCCGCAACCATGGCTGGAGGATCGGGCATGAAGGTGTGCATGTTCGTCAAGAACTCATTCGAATACGACGCCCGCGTCACCAAAGAGGCCAAGACCCTCATCGCGAACGGGCACGATGTCACGGTCGTGGCGATCCATGTTCCCGGAGTAACCGCCGAGCGTGAAACCACCTCCGATGGCATCCACGTCCGACGAGTGTCCCGGGTTCATTTTGGCCTGGGGGCCCTAAACCGGGTGGCCGGTCGATACGCAGGCAGCATCGAAACCCGCCATGCCAAACTAACGGGTGAACCGGTCGATACGGCCAAGCAGGCACAGCTGGCGGCCGTCGTACCCGCCTCCACCGCCACCCCGGGGGCCAATGCCG
>JAENVV010000216.1 GCA_016650365.1 Acidimicrobiia bacterium | reverse complement strand
GTCCCATGGAACGTTGTCGGGCACGGCCCCGAACCTGACGTACACGCCGGCACTCAATTACAACGGCTCGGACAGTTTCACGTTCAAGGTGAACGATTGGGCTGTGGATAGCAATGAATCGACTGTGTCGATCACGGTCACGCCTGTCAACGATGCGCCGGTAGCGATCGATCAGTCGGTGTCGACGGCCGAGGATACGGCCGTGGCGGTGACGCTGGCAGGGTCGGATGTAGATGGTGATGGATTGACGTATTCGGTGCTGGCTGTTCCAACCCATGGAACGCTGTCAGGCACGGCCCCGAACCTGACGTACACGCCCGCGGCCGATTACTCCGGTTCGGATAGTTTCACGTTCAAGGTCAACGATGGGGCGGTTGATAGCAATACGGCGACCGTGTCTATCACGGTTACGGCTGTCAATGATGCGCCGGTGGCGAACAACCTGTCGGTGTTTACGGCCGAGGATACGGCCGTGGCCGTTACTCTGACCGCCTCCGACATCGACAGCGGCTCCCTCACCTATTCGGTGGTTGGCGGGCCAGGTCACGGAACGTTGTCGGGTACGGCCCCGACCCTGACGTACACGCCAGCTGCCAATTACTTCGGCCCAGACAGTTTCACGTTCAAAGCCAATGATGGGACGGCCGGCAGCAACACCGCAACCGTCTTCATCACGGTGACACCGGTGACTGACGCAGTGCTCCGCTACGTTGGCGTATCCCAGATGCAGAGTGGCGGGACCGCACCGTTACGGGTCACCGTCACCTCGACCGACGGTGGAGCAGTGGTAGGGGGAACGGTCACGTTCGCCGTTGCGGGCAACCCGGGACTGGACTGCGCGCCGACCGTTCAACCGCTGTACGCCAACGGCGCCTTGACTTCGGGAACCGCGTTTTGCAACAAGACATTCAACGCGGTAGGCAACGGAACTACCTTCGTCGTCAACGCCACGCTGACGGGTACTGCCGGTTCGGTCCCGATGGCTGGAGTTCTTGACCCGGTTGCCTCACAGCGGTGCCCGGAGGGGTCTGCCAACGGGGCGGGTACGTGCAACATCGCAGTATTCAAAGGCGTGCAGCACACCATCACCGGTGGTGGCAGTCTCGTGCTGGCAGCTTCGGGCGGCCAGTACTCGGCCAACCCGGGTAGCAAGAAGAACTTCGGGTTCAACGCGGACAGTGGCAAGAAGGGCACCAGCCTCAAAGGCGACATCAACATCGTCTACCAGTACCGGGTGCCGGCAAATGGAGCCCTGGTGGATTACCAGCTCAAAGCGATGGATATCAGCTCAGTCGGCAAGATGGAGATCCTTGGAGAGATCATTTCGTCCACGGGTTCGTTGACCGATTTGTCGACCTCGGTCGTGGTCGTCCCTCAACTGGTGTTGCAGGTCCGACTGACCGATGGTGATGATGATTCCGATCCATCGACGGTAGACAAGGTTTCCTATACCGCCTGGCATCCGACCGACGGCCACCTGTTGTTCTCGACCAACTGGGACAGCACGCTAAACATTCCGAGAAAGCAGACGCTGGACGGCGGCAATATCGATATCAAGTAGGACATCGGTCGGATGACTTTGATCGGATAGCATCAAGTGGATGACCGAAATCTCCGTTGTCCGGGGCGATATCACCAGGCTCGAAGTTGACGTGATCGTCAACGCTGCGAACTCGTCGTTATTGGGCGGTTCGGGTGTGGACGGGGCGATTCACCGGGCGGCCGGGCCGGGCCTCGTCGCCCAGTGCCGCACGCTTGGGGGCTGTGAAACTGGCGAGGCGAAGATCACCGGCGGGTACCGCCTGCCGGCCAAGGCGGTTATTCACACCGTGGGTCCGATTTGGGACGGAGGCGATCAGGGAGAGCCCGAGCTGCTCGCTTCCTGTTATCGCAACAGCCTTGCCCTTGCCGAGCAATACGATCTCAAAACCATTGCGTTTCCGGCTATCAGTTGTGGTGTGTACGGATATCCGATTCCCCTAGCCGTCGATGTGGCAGTGGCGACCATTCGCCAGCATCTCGCCGGGGCTTCGAACCTGGACGAAGTGATCCTGGTCGCCTTCAACGACGAGATCTTCAATGCCTATCAACGGGCGTTGGCGAACTAACTTCTGTCCCCACCTGGTGATACAGAATTATTTGTGTTGCTGGGTAGCGAGCAACCAGATGACGATGTGGATGAGTTCGGCGACAAGGCCGGTTTGGCTTCGGACGAGTCGGAGTTACCTCAGTTGCTGCAGAGACCCTGGCTGAGTGGGGAATCGAGAGGGACCTTGGCGTCGCCGTCACAGATGTGCTTCCGATAGTCGAAGAGCACCAACTCGGCCCCCGAATTCGCCAACGCTCTGACCTGGTCAGGGAAGCCCAATGTCGGGCCGTCGTATGAGAAGGTGAATGCCGCATACGGAAAGTCGCCGCTGGGTTGGGCAGCCGGGATGAGTTCGGTTGCCCCCGAGGTGAACCTGATCTCCACGGTCGCCGTGTCGAGCGACACGAACCCTGCGATTTCGACTCGACTGACATGGTTGCCTTCAGTGTCCCAGCCGTATCTGACATCGAACATGAGTTGCTCAGGGACGAGCCAACCGGAACTCAGTCCCGTTGTGAGGTCGGGGATCGCAGCGTCTTCGACGGGCTGCTCATCGAAAACTGCCACGTCATCGCCCCCTACCTCGTAGTAAAGACGATCTGATTCCTCCTGGCTCAACTCAACTGTCTGAAAGCGCCACAAAGCCTGGATGTCGTCAAGATGCTCGGTCACGCAGGTGCCGATGGCTGATGAGTCGGTGGCGATCTCTGCTGGTCCCGCCGTCGGGTCACCGACGATCTCAGCGGGTGTTCCCGGGTCGGTTGTTGCCAGGCAGGCAATCGTGTTGTTCAAGGCTCGCTGATAGTCCGATGCCAGGACGAAGCCTTTCCTGAGAACCTCGACTTGTTCCGGTGTGGAGTCCGCGGCCAAGTAAGCGATGATCCCGAAGTTGCCGAGGATCTGGCGTCCTAGCTCCAGGCTCATGATCGGACGTAGCTCCAGTTGGGTCACTGTAAGAGTCAGCAGAGCAGGGTCGCGCGGAGCGATCACCAGCGGAATGCCGTCGGCGTTGAGCTCAACGATGACATCGGGCCCCGACCGAATGAACACAGTGTTCGGGCGACTTGGAGATTTCTCAGTGTCGAGTGCCAATCCCGTCAGTTCGTCCGGGCTCATTAGGTATGCGAACAGCACTTGCGGGTCAGGGACGTACGCCCACGTTGACATTGGTGGAGGCCACTCTGCATTCGGGCCGCTGAACAAATCGTCGGGGTCCTCAAGCGTGCTGCCATCGCCCTGGCGGGCGGCGGCGTACACAATGTCGCTCAAGCCTCCTGCGACCCAACGGCGACGCTCGATGAACCAGTTGTCCTGGCTGGCCCACAGGAAGCGTCCAAAGGTGCCGTCGCTCAACTCGAACACCATCTCAAAGCTCGGCCATGCCGCCGCCGCAACCGGACTAATCGGTCCAGGGGCCGACGCGCCGGTCGTCGGCGTAACCGGAGCGATGGCGTCGGGTTGGGATCCGATCAATCCGGAAACACCGATCACGACAGCTACCAGAAGCGCGGCTCCAAGAGCGACACTCCAACCGCGCGTGTTGCGGATCTGGCCTGGCATCGCCGGCACGGGTGTAGCGGCTGTTGCGTGCTCCAGTTTTTGCACATGATCGCGAGCGATGTCGTCGAGTTTCATAAGGTTTCCTCCACACCAAGTTGGGCGGCCAGGGTCTTGCGACCGCTGTGTAAGTGAACACGGGCAGTTGACGGGGCGCAGCCGAGGATCAAGGCGATCTCTTCGGTTGTCAGCGCCTCCAGATAGAACAGAGCGATGGCGGCAGCTTGTTGCCTGGGCAGAGCCCGGACGCCCTCCCAGAATTCTTGGGTCGATTCGGGGAGTTCATACGAGGTTTCGGGGCGGAGGTTTAGCCGGGCGGCTGTTTCGGCGTATACCCGACGAAGCCGGGACCGTGCCTTGTTGACGACCACCTGGCGGACCCATGCCCCGGCCCGTTCGTAGGTGCCGACCTCGCTCCACCGCCCGAAGGCTGCGGCAAACGTCTCTTGAGCGAGGTCTTCGGCTGCGCCCCATGATCCGCTCAAGGTGTAGGCAAGACGCAAGACCGGTCGGTAGTTCGACCGGTAGAACTCCTCGAAGTCGGCTGGGGCCGAGATCGTGACCTCGGCCATTGCATCCGATGATGAGTGCATACTGTTAGATCGCATCAGGTCCCGGGATTGTTTAGTGAGTTTGCCAGGTATCTCACGGCGAATCTGTGGATTCGATGCCTAGAACCCGGACTTCGCGAGCAGAGAGACCCAACGTGGCGCTTTGGCTCTTGAGTTCGTTGTGTCGATTGCCGTTCTGGACCGGATTCTGTCCCACCCAGCCCTTACGTTTGACGGATGACACCAGCAGCCAATTACGCATCCCATATGGGTATTCTTAACGGGCCGGCGGTAGTTCGGACCAACGCCAAAACCACCCACGATATGGAACTGTCCGACGAGCAAGCCCGCTCGATGGCCAGGCCCGCGTAAGGAGCCTGACATGCCACTTGGCACCATCACAGCGCCCCAGAATGCGTTCGCCGACGAACAGAAACAAGCCATGATCACCAACGTCACCGAAGTCATGGTCGACGTCGAAGGCGAGCCATTCCGTGAAGAAGTACGGGCTGGCAACTTCGCCATCGGCGGCAAAGTCGTCGGGGCCCAGCAACCAGATCGGTGAGCCCCTGCGAGGCCGGTTAGAGCCACGAAACGGTACGTTTTCAAAACGGATCGGAGGCGCACCGCCCCCGATCCGTTTTGAACCCCTGGCCCGTACTAACCCTCGACGTAGAACGCGTAGTGGAAAGCCGGCAGGTCCTCTCCGGGATGATCCTCAAAGTAGTTCAACTGTGGGATTCGAAACGTCTGCTGGCCCTCGGCTTCCTTTCCTCGATAGATAGCCGGATAGAGATCCACGAAGTGCCAGCCGGGTCCGCCGGTCGCCTTCAACGTCACATTGACATAACCTTGAGAGTTGAACCCGCAGGCGTATCCCAAGTAGGCGTTGTCATAGACCAGTGCGTAGATGTTGGCTGTTTCGGTCCAGCCGACTCCTTCGAGGTCGATGACGATGTCGTCACCAGCCTTGACCGTCTGTGAAGCGAGCGGCATAGCCTCGGGCGTGACTTGGAAGCTGGTCGTAGCCTCCAATACACCTTTTACGGTAGCCTCAATTCGGTGGGTCCCGCCGACGTCGCCAGGAACCTCGGTCGCTAATGAAACCGCCCCTTCCGAGTCGGCGGTTGCCGTGCCGAACGCCATGCCGGCTTCATCCCAGCCCGACCCCGACACCCGGTTACCGACGATCTTGTACCAGATGAATTCGACTTCGGTGCCAGGGTTGAAGCCCTCGCCGACCAGAGTAAGGGGAGTTCCCACCGGTCCTTGCACATAATCGGTGGCGATCCACGTGTCATCTCCGCCCGGTTCGCCGAGTACCGCTGCTGGAGCTTGGTCAGCTATCGGCGCCGGGAGTATCGGATCCTCATCAGTCACGGTGAATGTGAACTCGAACACCGGGATGTCCGGACGAGGCGACTGCTGCGGGTTCAGGTAAGGGAATGTGTACGCACCGCGGGCCACCTGAATCCTATGAATGCCAGGCTCGCCAGTTGCCGGGATGACGCCGGCGGAATTGCCGCCCGTGGTGACCGCCGAGATCCACCCGGTATACCGATTGTCGTAGATGACTGTGCGGTTGTTTTCTAGGGTTTGCCAGCCCATGCCTTCGACCGTGATCGTGATTGGCGTACCCACCGGACCTTCGGTCGGCGATATGGAGACGGCCATCTCAACGTTGAACAGTGCCTGATTACGAATCACGCCTGCCTCGTCGATCAGGGCTACGTCGTGGCCAAAACCCCAGCCACTCGGGACCTCGAACGTGGCATTGACCACGCCGTCAGGGCTTGACGTCACCTCGGCAAGGCTCTCGGTGATCGGCGTGTATTTCCGTCCGTGGTACTCCTCACCAGCCTCGCCTTGGATCAACCATGAGCCGACTGCCGAACCCCACGTGAGGTCGAACGTGGTTGAGCTTGGGAAACCCTCCCCAACCACATTGACAACCGTTCCTGCCGGTCCGGTTCTTGGATCAAGTCTGAGCGTTCCGACATAGTCAGCTGCGGGAGCTGTCTGTTCGGTGGCCGCCTCAAGAGCCGCAGCTTCATCGCCGGTTCCGCTGGCTACGCACGCACTGAGGATCATGGCGGCGATTGTCGCACCGACCAGAAAAGAGCGCCCACGTTTCATTGTCACCCCTCCGGAATGGTCTCGAGCACGTCTTCAGTGACCGTCAGCAAGGACGGGGCGACATTGAAGGGAGCGAAAGTCCCCACCCGATTGTCAGTACTCGTCGCCACTATTTCATAGTTCAGCGTCCCGCTCGGATAGTCGATCGGGATGTCGAATGACGCAGTCCAGAAGAAATCGGTCGGATTCTCCCGAGGATGGGCACCGTACCGCATCTCGAACACCTGGCCGTCTGCCAACCTGACCTCAACGCTAGCTGAGGCATCGTCAAGTTCGGCCTCGGTGTCTGGATCGAACACTCTCGCTCTCCACACAATCTCACTGTTGCGCGGGAAACGACTGCCGAGCACACATACCTGGCCGCCCCGCTGGTCTTCTGGCACATTGAAAGGACCCCACACGGTGTCGGCTGCTACGGCAAGGGGTGAGTCGACCGCCACGGTCGCCTCGGTTGTAGCCGTGCTACCCCCACACGCTCCCAAAGTGAGAATCACGATCAAGGTGAGTGCAAATATCCGCAAATAACTAGAAGTCGTCATGTTCCGCTCGCTCTCCTTTCCGATTTCGCCGACGGCCGCGGCGTGATGCACCGTTCGTCCGTTCGGCCGATGGATTGTTACTGGCTTGATCAATGGCCCGCGCACCGGCTGCACCAGCCAGCTCTGATGCGCCTCTCTTTACTCCCGCAACTGTCGACAGACCGAGGTAGATGAGCCCCGCCCACAGCAGCCCCACGAGTATCCCGATAACCCGCGGGAGTGCAGTCCGTAGTGCACTGAGCGATCCGCCATCTTCTCGTGGGGCGAAAGCATGAACTGCCTCATCGGGGAATCGGAGGGTTGCAGTTCTCTCCGCCGGTGCCAGCTCCTGGTTGCCCTTGAAGCGAACGATCACGTCGTACTCGGCTCGGCGGGGGTCGATCGGGATCCGGGCCCAGCCGGTGGCGTCGGTGAACGCCCGGCCAATCAGGACCGAGCGTCCCCCGAACTCCTCGGTGGTGAACCAGAACGACAATTCCGCATTGCCGACGGGTTCTGCTTCCGTGGTGAGGCGGCCGGCGATGAGATCCGATAGTTCTTCGCGAGTCGACAGTTCGAGGCGGACGTCGACTTTGGTCGAGGTATCTCCGGTTTCGTCTTGGGCGAGGGCAGGTGCAATAGCGCTTAAGAGGAGGGTTGACATAACAAGCAATGCAAGCGTGCCTAATTGCCTCATATGTCCTCCTCGATTTCTACGGCGCCCAGTTCCAGCATCTCGTGGACCGATAACACTGGCACGAACCGGAACAAGGCCATAAGGCACAAGGGAACGGCAGCCACCGCGCCAGCCGTAACCGTCCACTCGACCCAGCTCGGCCAGTACGTTGCCACCTCACCGCCAATGAGCGGACGGGTCAACGGCGGAATAAACATCAGGTAGCGCTTCAGGAACATGGCGGCCACGACCATCCCCGCAGCGATGGTCACCCCGCCAACCGTCCGGGTTTTCGGGATCGCCACTAAGAGGACCGGCACTGCGAGGCCAAGGACCACGAAGGTCCAGAACGGTCCCGCCCATCGGTCGAGAAGAAGGCTGAAGAGGAGCGTTTCGGTGGACTCCTCGCCGACGTAGCCCTCGGTAGTCACCTCGGTGAACAGTAAGTACGCGTAGCCGACCGCCAACGCAACCATGACGTACCCCAGATTGATCAGGGCTTTTGTTGTGATCCAGTGCTGAAGACGGTAGGCGCGTCGGTAGATGGAAGCGGTCAAGATGACCAGCGCTACACCCGAGTAGATCGCGGCTACCACGAAATAAGGGCCGAAGATGGTGCTGTGCCATCCGGGACGACTCGTTAGCGAGAATGCGTACGACAATACGGTGTGCACCATCACCGCAAGCGGAATGATCAGGACCGCCAGCATGGTCTGAGATCGGGCGAGTAGCCGCTGCTGTTGGGGCGCCCCGACCCAGCCGGCGCTTGCCCAAGAGAGGAAACCTCGCTGGCGTTTGGTCATGGCGATGTCGTCGGGAAACTTGCCTGCGTCAGGAATGATGGGCAGCCAGAAGAAGACGACTGTGGCGAGCAAGTACGTGCTGATGGCCACCATGTCCCAGGCGATTGGTGAGTTGATCTGGAACCGCGTAATGATGGTCCAGGCTCGTTCGGGGTGCCCGATATGGATGATCGGAAACAAAGACCCGATTGCCAGGGTGACCAGAGCGGTTCCCTCCGCGATCCTGGTGATCGGCCCCCGCCACTCGGCATGCGTGAGGCGAAGAATGGCCGAAACCAACGCGCCCCCGTAGCTGAGACCTATGAAGGTGACCAGGTCGACTGTGTACAGGCCCCAGAAAACCCCGTTGTTGAGTCCCGTGACCCCGATGCCCGTTGTTAGCTGAACCACAAATGCTCCGACGCCTGCCAGCACTACCACGCCGAGAAGTCCGGCTGTTAGTCGGAATCGCCACCCTAGGCGGGTTGTTGGCTGAAAGGCGGCGATGGCAAGACCGTCGGCCTCATGGGCGGGAGCGCCGGCGGTCATCAGTAGTCCAGATCCTGACCGTGACCCGACACGTAATACACGCGGGGCTTTGTACCAAGTTCAGCCCGGAATCGCCAGGCGTCGTTAGCCCTCAAATACTGCGACAGCACGAAGTTCTCGCGTCCGTTGGTCATGACATCCTCGACCAGGTCGCCCACAAAGATCGCCTCCATCGAGCACGATGTCAGGCAGGAAGGAAGCGATCCTTCCTCAAGCAAATGCACACACATCGTGCACTTGCTGACCGTCCCTTGTTGCTGAGGCACTGTGAATTCGGGGGTGTCTGCGTGGAAACGTTCGTCGATGGCGGCCGCCTTGTCCCAATTGAAGACCCGGACGTCGTATGGACAGGCGGCCATACACATCCGACAGCCAATGCACACGTCCTGATCGACTACTATCACACCATCGTCGCGGTGGTAGGTCGCTCTAACCGGACAGACCCGAACGCATGGAGCGGTTTCGCACTGCATGCAGAGCACGGGCATGGCGAAGTGCAATCCCTGGGCGTCGACCAGCTCGTAGACCTTGATCCATTCGTCGGTCTTGGGCAGGTGGTGTTGCTCCTGGCAGCCCTTGATGCAGTCCCGGCAACCGTCGCATCGGCGGAGGTCGAACACCATGACCCATTGGTGCGCGAGACCCTGCGCATCGCGTTGTACGGCTTCGATTTCACTGGCGGCCCAGATCCGTTCGACTATTGGTATGCCGGTCAATGCCGCGACGCCTGTGGCTCCGATGACTTCCAGGAATCGACGACGGGAGAAATCCTTTGGTACGCCATTCGACATGGCGTTCCACGCTGGCGTCTCTCCTTGCGCCATAGAACTCTCCTCGTCTTCCCCACACCATGGGAGTCGCGGCAACGACCAGGTAGAGTCTTAAGGCCCTAACCGTAAATTGTCTGTTCGTTCGGGGGCTTCGGGAGGAAGTCCGACTGACCGACCGGCTCAACGCGCTGGCATCGGATCGTCTCGACGAGTTGTGTGAGCCGTTACGAGTCTCGGGAGGGTGCTGACAAGGCGGGGATCCCCCTAAGGGTCGCGGTTCGGATCCGTGGAGTGCGGTTAGCCTGATCCAATGCAAATGGCCGTGTCCTTACTCGACGCCGAATCGCTCCTGCGCGCCGGAGGGCTACTGGCTCTGGTGACGGTGGTCTTTGTCGAGTCGGGGCTGTTGGTGGGCTTCTTTTTGCCCGGGGACTCGCTGCTGTTCCTGGCCGGTTTCTTGGCATCGCCGTCGGGCGGGCAGCTCATGCCACCGATCTGGCTGGTGATGATTTGTGTAGTAGTGGCCGCCATCGCCGGAGACCAGGTCGGTTACTCGTTTGGTCGCCGGGTCGGAAAGGCGCTCGCTCTCCGACCCGAGAACCGCTGGTTCAAGAAGTCGCGGCTTGACCAGGCCGAACAGTTCGCTCAGAAGTATGGGCCTAAAGCCATCGTTTTGGCCCGTTTCGTACCGATTGTTCGGACCTTCACCCCGGTCGTCGCCGGAATCGGACATCTCGACCGTAAGGTCTTCACCCGTTACAACGTGCTCGGCGGCTTACTCTGGGGTGTCGGGCTGCCCGGACTCGGCTACGGATTGGGCGGTGTCGCCCTCGTCCGCAACAACCTCGAGTCTGCAGTGCTCGTGGTCATTGCACTATCGCTCATCCCCGCAGCCATTCAGGTGGTACGCCACCTACGAAGCAACGAGACCTGACGCCGTAACCCTGCGATGCGCAGGAACATGGCAGTCAGAATCACGAGTTGTCGGGCGCGATTGTTTGAGTTACCGCAGGTCTTGAAAAGTGTCCATTCTCGCAGTGCCTTCGAAGTACCTAGGGGACCCGCCGGCCGGCGTAATCTGTGCGTGGATTGTGTGGGCGCGAGATCGCATGGGCGCCGATGAACATAGATATTCAAGATGCCAGGCCTCGTCTCATCGAGATCCTCGGCGAAGCAGCCACGAACGAACTCATGACCCGCGGGCCAAGCTCTCGATCGACCAGGCCATTGAACTCGCTCGAAGCAGGGAGACATCTATAGGATTGATCCCATACACAGGAAGAGAGTCATGACGTATTCATCACCCGGCAGCAGCGATACCGACCACGGTGGACTGGAGGTACTCGACCTGGTGGAGTGTCGGCGCCTCCTTGAACGAGAACAGATTGGTCGTATCGCGTTCGTTTCAGCGGGAGATCCGTTGATCTTGCCCATCAATTACCGGATGCACCGCGGCAATGTCGTTTTTCGAACGACCACAGGAGAGAAGCTCGACGCGGCACGAAATGCGGCCTCGGTCGGGTTTGAGATCGATAGCTGGGACCTCGAAAGCCAGACTGGTTGGAGCGTGATTGTCAGCGGTATTGCCCAGGACGTCGAAGATCCCGAAGCAATTGGCGAAATGAAGACGCTCGGTCTTCGCCCGTGGGCAGATGCCGTCACCAGGAACAACTGGGTCCGCATCATTCCGAACGAAATCACCGGTCGACGAATCAGCTGAGTTCCGTGCGGCTGTCGGATACGGTACAGAGTCGGGTACTCTTCGCTGCTCAGCTCACCGGTGTTCACGCCGCCCTCGAAGGATTCGATCCATGAACTCTCTCCGTCATAGTGCCCGATTTCATCGCCCAACGTTCGTTCGGCTTTTGACGGTTCTCCTTGGGGCGGTTCTGCTGGTGAGCGCCTGCGGCCAAGGGGAGCAGCCCCTGGCATCCCCAACTACCGCTCCTGCGACTGCGTCAACGACCGTCGTGGCCAGTACAACTTCCGAAGCGACATCCACGACCGTGCCTCCGACGACCCTGCCTCCGACGACCACCACACTCGCCGTAGCTACCGTGGTTCTGGCCTTGGCGCCGGACGGGTTGACGGTGATTGACGGCGATACGGGATCGACGACTCAGCTGCCGTTCGGCACTCCGCAGGACTCTGTCGTTTCGGCCGTCGACGCCGTGCTTGGTGAAGTCGCCGTCGTCAATCCGGGCAATGCAGAATGCCCGAATGGTCAGGAAGCTGTGGCGGTCTGGTCCGGTATCCAACTCGAATTCGCCGGCGACCAGTTCATGGCATGGTCCCTGAACCCGGGCTCGGCTTTGACCGACATGACTGGAGTCGGTCTGGACTCGCCTGTGTCTGAGCTGACGGCCAGTTGGGATGTCACGATGTTCGAATCCACCCTCGGGACCGAGTTCAACACCGATGTCGATGGTGCTGGATTCGGCGGGTTGTTGACAGATTCGTCCGACACCGCAACCGTTGCCGCATACTGGGCCGGCCCCATCTGCGCGTTTCGGTGAGTAGCTTGTTCATATAAGGGTCAGTATCCCTGAAGGACTTACGGCAGGACTGAAGGGTCAATCGGACAGGTTCGCCGCTCTGTCGGGATGCCTACGCTTTAGTATCGGCCTCATAAGGAGAGAAGAGATATGAGAAGACTTGCAGCAATTGGAGCCATCGTCCTGGGCGTCTTGCTCCTGGTCGGCGGCGCCGCCACCTACCTGGTGGTCAGTAACACGCTCGGCGAGCAGAACATCGTGACATCAGAGGACGCTTGTCTACCTGGAAACGATGTTAACGGTCCCTTCACGGCCTACTGCCAGGCCAAGGTGATCGATCACCACGCTCTGGAAGCGACCGGCGGCTTGCACTACGCCGAACTTGGACGGGACGACCCACTTCGTGATACGGCCATGAACGCATCGTTCTTGCAGGCATCATTGTTCACATCGGTATTGGCATTTGGTGTGGCGGCGATGGCAATGGGCATGGGCGTCATCTTCATCCTGCTCGGTCTCGGAATTCGAGACGTAGCGGTCACCGTCAAACCTACGACCTCCTAAACGGGAGGTCTTTCCGCAAAAAGAAGGTGGCCCCGTTCCCCCTGGGGCCACCTTCTTTTGCGTTGGTCACGTAGATAGTTGTGATTGTCACTCGAAGGGCCTGCCCACCGTGCCGACGTACGTGGTCAACCCGGGTGGTCTTTAGACCTCGATAATCGTGCCGGCCCGTCCGGGAATCAGCTCGAATGGGAGCGGGTGCGACTTCATGTTGGCGGCAATGGTATTGAGCATCTTGTCGTCGTGACCGGGATCGTGGTGGAACGTGACGAGCGATCCCACCCGGCAGAGCTCGGCGATGTCGAGTGCCTGGTCAAACGTGCTGTGACCCCATCCCTGGCGTTCGGCGTACTCATCGTCGGTGTATTGGGCGTCGTGGATGAGCACATCGGTATTGACCATCAAGTCGTAACCCGACGTCCATTCCGGGTCGGGCGGAAAATGCTCGACACCGAGGGCCGGCTCATGGTCGGGTAGGTACGCCATCGATTTGCCGTCTGTTTCAAGGCGGTACCCGAGGGTTGCTCCAGGATGGCAGACGTAGTCAGCGGTAACCGTGACCGGGCCAAGCTCAAACGTCCCAGGGTTGGTGTCGTGCAGCACCACCGATGAGAGTTCGCGAATATGGACGGGGAAGAGCGGCGGAGAAAGATACCGGCCCAGGAGTTGCTCCAGCTTGAACTCCGCGGACCCTGGTCCCCAGATGTGCACTTCGACTTCGGGGTCGAACATCGGCGAAAAGAACCCGAGTCCCTGGATGTGGTCCATGTGGAGATGCGTGAGCAAGACGTCCACCCGCGACTGCCCCTCAACGGCCTGGCCAAGACGGCGGATCCCTGACCCGGCGTCCAGGACAATGTGGCGATCGGCCGCGGTGACATGAATTGAAGCGGTGTCGCCGCCATATTCGACGGTATCAGGGCCGGAGGCAGCCAGAGACCCCCGTGTCCCGGATAGGAGAATTCTCACGGGATGGGCTCTTCCCAGAACATCGCTACTGCCCCGAGATGCCGATCGCTGAGGCCCTCCACCGGAAACGCCGTTATGTGGAGATGCCGGGCAGCCCCATCACCGGCCTTGATGCGCAACTCGCCGTGTGCAGGATGTCGATCTCGAAGTGCCACTACGATCGGAAGGTCCTCGCTCGGAATGGCCGAACCATCGAGGGCGGTGGTCTGGAAGATGTCAGCCATCTCACTGGCATGAATCGCACCGGCCTCTTCGTAACGAATCCCGAGGGTGGCCTCGGCCGCTTCGTTATAGAAGAGGAGGTCGCCGTTGATATCAATGATCCACACAGGGATCGCCTGATAGGTGGACCATTGACGTAGCAATATCAGTTCTATGGGTTGCGTCATACCTCGCCTCCCGACTGTGCAAAGCGTACTCCGAAGCGAACGAAGCGTCAGCGAATTGTCGTGTTTCTTGTCGGACACTTGGCCGCCGGGGGCACCTCGCGCATTGCCATGCGGGCCGGGTACAGTCAGCCCGGTGATCGATCCTTTCAAGAAACGCCTGATTCGAGTCGCGACTCTATTTGTCGGACTACTTCTGGTCCTGTCCGCTTGCACCACTGCCGGGAGGCCGACGACGACCACGTCGAATCTATCTCCGGAACCCCAGGTGGGGCCCCCGAGTACCACCACCACTGTTGGAGCGGCAGGGGAGCAGATACCACCCATTGGGCTGTCCACCGCAGAACTGGAACAGTTGCCGGGCCGACTG
>JAENVV010000215.1 GCA_016650365.1 Acidimicrobiia bacterium | reverse complement strand
TGCGTCTTTCTGGTCGATCCGATATGCCATGAGCCAAACGCCGTGGGACCTTGGTCAACCCTATTCCGACCTGACCGCCCGTCTGGAGCGTGATCCCGGACTCGGTGCGGGTTCCCCCGGTCGAGCACTGGTTCCCGGTTGCGGATCCGGCCATGATGCCGGGGCTTTGGCCGATCATGGCTGGGTGGTTACCGGCCTCGACTTTGCGCCTTCCGCCGAGCCCCTCTTTGACGGCAAAGTCCAGGGCAGAGGGGAGTTCGTCCTTGGCGATTTGTTCGCCTATCGGCCGGAAGAGCCGTTTGACCTCGTATTCGATCACACCTGTTTCTGCGCGATTTCTCCGGCCAGGCGGATGGAGTTCGGATTGGCAGCCGCCGGGTGGGTCAAGCCAGGAGGCCGGTTTGTTTCGGTCGTGTTCCCGATGGGCAAACCAATCGAACATGGCGGCCCGCCGTATGCCATGGCGACCGACGATCTCGCCCTGGCGCTCGGGTCGAATTTTGAGCTCGTGACCGACGACGACGCGGACTGCTCGGGCCGCCGCTGGGAAACCCGCTGGGCCGTGTTTGCCCGCCTTGATTCTCCGACAAGTGCGGTCGAACCCCTTTAGAGCGGCGCCGAGATCGTCCATAAAAGATCTCAGCGACGTGGCTACGGCTGGTTGGCTCGCCCCGAGTCGCGGTCGATGATCATCGGGGAGATCTCGACAGCTTCAAACGCAGAGCCTGGAACGGTCTTGAGTTCTCTCAAAACGTCGTTGTCCCAGCGAGGGTCCGGGGCGCCGGAAATGAACCAGGAGCTTCCGTTGTCGGCGAGGATCAGTCCGTATCTCTGCATGGCAACGAGGATGACGCCTACCTCCGCTGAGTAGCCGGACGTGTCGAAACTCGCCTTGAGCCTGAATCGCTGGCCCATCGGCGGTAGGGCAGGCGACCCATTGCTCGATGCGTCGTGACGGGCAGGCCAGACATGGGCCGCCTGGGTCTGGTCGGCCGTGAAGCGGATCGCGTGACGTATCTCGCCGGCGGCTACCTCGTCGTACCGAACGAGCCCGGGGAAGATGGGCAGGCCGGCCGCATCGGCCGAAGTCCACCCGTCGGGACGGAGATCCGAGGACGTGAGGTCGTAGCGAGCACCCGAGGCAGCCGTCCAGGTATTGCCGATTCCTGGCGAAGCATCAAACAGTTCGAACAGTTCACAACGGAAACGATCAATCACGATCACATGGCGGTCGCCCGCAGAACTGGGGCCTCCTTCGATCGGCGCGTCAAGCGGAATCGGGAACGGTCCGGGATCGGACTCGGAGCCGTACGCGTCGTAGATGACGGACACGTCGGGTGTGCCCTGGGGCACTTCAAGAAAGGGAATGCCGATGGGACTGTCAGAGTCGGGGGGCCACACCCCGGCGCCGAAATCAGGATGGAGCGTTCGACTGGCTCCCAACGCAGCCACATAGTCCTGGGATCTTGCGTGCACGGTCAGGTTGTCGATCCGGGTGTTCCACACGTCATCGGCTGGCAGCGTTGGACAGCGCGGCGGTGGGGTGGTTGGGGTGAGTTTGAGGGCTCGGGTGAGGAAGGAGGCCATGGCGTCGCGGCGGACGGGCTGATCGGGGCAGAATCGGTCGTTGGTGGGTGGGTTGCAGCCGACGGTGACTCCCATGGCGGCGATCTTTTGGATGTCGGCTTCGAAGAGGTGCCCGTTGTCGTCGGTGAACCGGTCGACCGGTGAGGCGGGGTAGTGGAAGGCTCGGGCGAGCATGGCGGCCATTTGTCCGCGGGTCATGGTTGCTTGGGGGCAGAATCGGTCGCTGGTTGGTGGGTTGCAGCCTTGGGTGATTCCGGCAGCGGCCAACCGGTTGATGTCGTTTTCGAAGAGGGTGCCGTTGTCGTCGGTGAAGTAGTCGTGTCCGGTGGTGGGGAGGTGGAGGGCTCTGGCGAGGAAGGCGGCCATTTGTTCGCGGTTGACGGTGCGGGTGGGGCAGTAGCGGGTGTTGGTTGGTGGGTTGCAGCCCCGGGTGATGCCTTCTTGGGCGATCGCTTCGATGGATCCTTCGTGCACGTTGCCGTCATCGTCGATAAACGACCCCCCAAGGGGCAACACAACCAGGGAAAGTGCCAAAAAGAGCGCGGCGAACAAAGCCATGGAGTACCAATCGGCATTGTGATCAAGACCTGAAGTCGTGGTCGGGTCTCAGGCTCGTTCGTCGAGGAATTCGAGACGGTTGCCCACCGGGTCCGTCACATAGAAGCGCCGGCGCCCGGGCCAAAGGTCGTCCC
>JAENVV010000214.1 GCA_016650365.1 Acidimicrobiia bacterium | reverse complement strand
GGAATGGCCCTGCCATACGTTCAAAGCGTTCAGATCGGTTTCGCCGTGGCGCATGAGCGTGATTCGCATCAGACCAAAGTAGCGCGCGTCCTCACCAAACAAAAAGGGGCCGGCCAACCGGTCGACCCCTCAATGCACTTGTTGGTAAACGGTTAGACGAACGCCGAGGCGAAGATCAGGCTCACAATTGTCATAACCTTGATAACGATATTCATGGCCGGACCCGAAGTGTCCTTGAAGGGATCTCCGACGGTGTCGCCGATGACAGCTGCCTTGTGGGCATCCGATCCTTTGCCCCCATAGGCGCCCGCCTCGATGAACTTCTTGGCATTGTCCCAAGCGCCACCTGCGTTGGCCATATAGATCGCCAGCAGGAACCCGGATACGAGTGCTCCGGCCAGGAATCCGCCCAGCGCCTCGACATCGATGAACCCGATAACGAGCGGGAAGATGATGGCCAGCGAACCGGGGATCACCATTTCCCGCAACGCTCCAGTGGTCGCAATATCCACGCACTTGGCGTACTCCGGCTTGGCCGAAGGGTCGCCGTCTCGCAGCCCGGGGATCTCACGGAATTGACGACGGACCTCTTCGATCATGGCGTACGCGGCCCTGGTGACGGCGTCGATCGTCATGGCCGAGAACAGGTACGGGAACATGGCACCGAGGAACAGACCGACGATCGAACCGACGTGAATCAGGTTGATCGAGTCAAGGCCGACCGCCTTCGTAAAGGTCGAGAACAACGCCAACGAGGTGACCGCCGCCGAAGCGATTGCGAAACCCTTGGCAATGGCCGCGGTCGTGTTGCCGAGCGAATCGAGTGCGTCGGTCGCTTCGCGAACCTCAGGATCGAGGTGTGCCATCTCGGCGATGCCACCCGCGTTGTCAGCAATCGGGCCGTAGGCGTCGACGGCGATGGTGATACCCAGGGTGGCAAGCACGCCGATGGCGGCAATGGCCACACCGTAGATTCCACCTTCGGTTGGGAAGGCCCAGTCACCCGCCGTATACGCACCCCAAATGCCGGCGGCCGTGACCATGACCGAATACGCCGCCGAGCGTTTGCCCTCGGCGATACCAGCCAGAATCACCGTCGCCGGGCCGGTCTCGGCCTGCTTGGCGATTCCCTTGACCTTCTTGTAGTGATCGGAGGTAAAGATCTCCGAGATCTTGCCAACCGCAAAACCGACCAGCAGACCAACCACAACGGCCAGCCAAATACCAACCGGTTTCACGCCCTCGATGCCACCGAAGACGAGGTAGGCCAGTCCAAGCACACCGACTCCGGCGGTGATCATGGCGAAGTTGGTTCCGCGGTGCAGTGCAGCCGACAGATCGGCGTCCGACTTCGCCTTCACAAGGAACGAGCCAATGATCGAGGCAAACATCCCGAGCGCGGCAACAGCCAGCGGAAAGATGATTGCCGAAACTTGCAGTTCACCGCTGTACACGATCGCCGCAAAAGCGATGGGGGCGACGAGCGAGCCGACGTACGACTCGAACAGGTCGGCACCCATGCCGGCTACGTCGCCGACGTTGTCACCAACGTTGTCAGCGATGACCGCCGGATTGCGAGGGTCGTCCTCAGGAATCCCGGCTTCGACTTTGCCAACCAGGTCGGCGCCGATGTCGGCAGCTTTGGTGTAGATGCCACCCCCGACGCGAGCGAACAACGCAACCGACGATCCACCCAGTCCAATGGCGGCGACGATTTCGGCAGCTTTGTCGACCGCCATTCCGTTCACATTGACGAGGAAGAGCCACACCACTGAAACGCCGAGAAGGCCAAGTCCGGCCACAGTGAAGCCCATCACGGCACCACCCCGGAAGGCAATCGGCAGAGCCGCAACTATGCCACCGGTGCGGGCAGCCTCAGTGGTGCGAGCGTTGGCCGCGGTGGCAATCCGCATCCCGATGAAGCCTGCACCAAAGGACAATGTTGCTCCAAGGGTGTAGGCAATCGACCGCTGCCATCCATCTTCGAGCAACGTGGCAATCAAAATGGCCATGACAGCCACAAAGACCGACACCCATTGCAGCTCCCGCTTGAGGAACGCCATGGCACCCTCTCGAATTGCTGCGGCTAGTTCCACCATGCGTTCGTTTCCCTGGCTAACCGCGTGAACCTGCCCCGAATAAACAAAGGCAAGTCCGAGAGCGGCGACACCAGAGACGATCGCCAGAATGACATACGTCGTCATCGAGCTTCTCCTGTTGTTCGCAAACCGACGGCAGTATAGAGGCGTCAAAAGCGGGTTCGGACAGGCGCGCGACCACCGGTACCATGCCGCGCTCCATGAAGCGCCTCATACTTCCACTCGCCATCGTCCTCAGTGTCGCCGCATGCGGTAGCACGACCAATGACACGACAACCACCAGCCCAACCCTCCCCACCTCGTCGTCAACCCTCGCATCGGAGCCCACCACAACCGTCGACACGTTCGGCGTTGCCATTACGGCGACCGGTCCGCCGGGCCTGATCGAAGCCATCACGGCCGGCTACCGGTACGCAGGCGGCACCGGGCCGCTTCCCTCGGCCACTCCCGGTTTTGCAGAGCACCTGGCTGGAGCCACTCCTTCCGGGGACATCAATGCCGAATTCGGACTGACCGTGGCCGAACTCAGCGATGGCTGGGTTGGAGTTGGCGTTTGGCAAGACGACCTTGTTCTGGCGACGTCGGCCGACGGTGAAGCCTGGGCCCTGGTCGGTGGACGGCTAACGAGCATGGGCCTCGCTCCCTATTTCGGCGACGAACCTCACCGGCTGTTCATCATCGGATCAGATGCCCGTACCAAACAAGACCCTGTGAAACTAAGGGCAGACAGCCTCCATTTGGTCAATGTCGCACCCGACGGTTCGAGCGCATCCATCGTCGGCTTGCCACGCGACACCTACGTCGAAGCTTCCTACGGCGGAAAGACCAAATTTACGAACGTCATGTCCGGTCGGGGCCCCGAGGTGGTCGTCGCAACCGGCACCCTGCTCACGGCACTGGAGTTTGACGGCTACATCGTCACCGGCTTCTCGGGCTTCACGAAGCTGGTGAACAACTTCGGGGGTTTCGAGATCGACATCCCCTTCGACATGGCCGAGCCGAAATCCAAGGCTTATTTCAGTGCCGGCCGGCAGATGATCGATGGGTTCCAGGCTCTGGCTTTCGCTCGAAATCGCATGCTGAAAGGGGGCGACTTCACCCGATCCTTTCACCACGGGGTCATCATGCAATGGGGTCTGGCCTCCGTCATTGGCAAGGGCCCGCTGAACATTCCAACCGACCTGAAGTTGCTTGACGAGTACACCTTCACCAACCTTCCGATTGAAAATCGTCTCCTGGTGCTGGCGGCGTTGTTTGAGCTTGACCCATTTGAGATTCCGAACATCGTCGTCGATGGGACTCCCGGGATGGCAGGAAAGGCGTCCGTGGTGTTCCTCAACGATTCTGCCTTCAACGTGTTCGCAGACCTGGCCGATGGAAGACTCGACGAGACAGGTGAATGACAAGTGACAACGAAGAGTCGCCTGGTCGGCGCAGCGCTGGGTCTCATGCTTATCGTTCCCGCCTGCACAACATCAGAGGTCTCTGACCCGGTTCCTACGATCCCATCGATCGCAACGACGGCCACAACCGCTGCCCCGCTGAGTTCGTCATCGACGACGTTGGACGCCGGTCCCTCGACGCCGACAACCTCTGCAACCTCCACCACGACGACGACACCTCTCGCACCCTTGACGGGTTTTGAGGTCGACCTCATCGCCGAGGTTCACCGTCCGGTGGTCGCCGTGCCCGTCCCCGGCGAAGCGGGTTTGCTGGTGGTCGACCAGCAAGGACGTATCGTCGCCGTAGACGAGAACGGGACGGTCGCCGAGTTTCTTGACCTGACCGACCGGGTGGGGGCCAACGGAATCGAGCAGGGTCTCCTTGGTCTCGCCCTGCATCCTGACTTTGTATCCAACGGACGGTTCTTCGTCTATTACACCGCCCCGGACAACGACAGCCACCTCGTCGAGTTCGGATTGACGGCCGAAGGAGTCGGCGATCGGGCCTCGGCCAGAGAGATCTTGTTCTTCGAGCAGCCAACCGATCGTCACAACGCCGGGACGATTGTCTTCGGACCCGATGGGTATCTCTGGCTAAGCCTCGGTGAAGGAGGGGCGGCGAGCGAGAACGCCCAGAACCCCGAGACGTTGCTCAGCTCACTTTTGCGTCTGGACGTCGATGACAGCGACCCGTACGGCATTCCGGCCGACAATCCGTTCGTGGATGGTGGCGGTGCCCCTGAGGTCTGGGCGTTCGGGCTCCGCAACCCGTGGAAGTTCTCGATCGACCCGGTCGAACGGATGATCTACATCGGCGACGTCGGCCACAGCGACTGGGAAGAAATCGACGTCGTATCCATGGACACCGGAGGCGGCTCAAACTTCGGATGGCTTCCCATGGAAGGCACGCACTGTTTCATCAGCGGGTGCGATCCGAGCCTCTATACGGCTCCGATCATTGAGTACTCACACGAAGGCGGCAACTGTTCGGTCACCGGCGGAGTCGTCTACCGGGGTCAAGCAATTCCCGAGTTCGACGGCCACTACTTCTATGCGGACTGGTGTGGCGGCTGGATTCGCAGCTTCAAACTCGTTGATGGCGAAGCTACCGAGATGACCAACTGGTCAGAGCAACTCGGCAACGTCGGCCAGGTGACCAGCTTCAGTACCGACCGCGACGGTGAGCTGCTCTTCACGACGTGGGATGGGGGCGTCTACCGCCTGGTCCCCGTTCGCGGCTAGCCCCATCCGTTGGTCGAGTGTGCATCCAGATTGCGTATCGCAATTCGTATGCACACTCGTCCGGGGGGGCAGGCGCGGGGTCGGAGAGCCCCGGTAGAGTCGTCGTTATGGCAGGATCGATCATCGGGGCGGCGGTCAAGCGGGTCGAAGACCCGCGCTTCATCAGAGGCCAGGGCACGTACGTTGCAAACATGCAGATGGATGGTGCCCTCCACCTGGCATTGGTCCGCTCGGAGGTGCCGCACGGC
>JAENVV010000213.1 GCA_016650365.1 Acidimicrobiia bacterium | reverse complement strand
TTGACCACCATCGACCAGCGTGGCGCCGATCAGGCGGCGAGCGCCGTCTCGCTCTTGCTCGAACGATTCGCAGGCCGGACCGAGCCGAAACGCATCGTCGTCGAACCAAATCTGGTTCGACGGTCGACGACCGCCATGGCCCGCTGAACGCCCGGTCCCCGCTTCCGTGGAACGAGTGTGCATACGAATTGCCATAGCGCGTCTGGTTGCCCACTCGTTTCAACGCGGACCGGGCGTTTAAAGACGAGTGTGCCTACGGTTCGTAATAGCCGACTCGTTAAGCACGCTCGACGAATCGAAGTACGCTTACGGCGATGGAGACGCCCGACGAACCGACTCCAAAAGTCCGCCCCCTCGACGAGGAGACTCCCCCACCAGCGCCAGGTCGCCGAACCGTCGTCGGTGTGGTCATGGTCATAGCTATCGGCGGTGCCATCTTCCTGGCAACGGGTCCAACGCAATTGCCCCCGCAAGGTATCGCTCTGCCATCACTTCCAGCCACTTCGTCGACGACACCGACTTCCCTCCCGCTCGCCGGAAACCCGGACGTGCCCTCTCTCGTCGTGCCAGGTGATGACTTTGTTCTGAGCGCGAGGATGGCCCAGCTTTTAGATGACGCCAATGCGATCTGGGATGCACTGCCCCAAGCCGACGGCGAATTCGTGGCCGTCGTCGGAGCCCCGATCGGCACCGATTTGGTACAAGTGACCCGCGACAGCGCTCAACTCCAGCTCGATCGAAAGACCCTGAATTGGCGGTCGATTGCTTTTGATCAGTCCGGCCAATATCTGGCCTACACAGCGGACTCGCCAATCAGCGACGGCCCGGCGCTATACGTTGAGTCCGCCACGTCGGTGCCAGTCATGGACTGGGTCGGTTCCTTCGCCTGGCACGCAACGATCCCCGGGCGTATCGCCTGGCAGCAGCTCGCTACAGAGGATTTGTGCTGGGCCGACGTTGGTGGCCCAGAGGAACCCAAGTCTCCACTGTGCGTTCCCGGCCCGGCATTCGGCACTCGACTCGTCGAGTTCGACAACGAAGGGTTCATAGGAATCGACGGCGTCGGGCAGGCCGTCAGTCGCTACGGGTTCGATGGCCAACGAGTTGGTTCTGTTTCAGGTGAGTACGCATGGCCGCTCCCTAGCGGTGACCTGCTCGTCGCCGAACGGGACCTCGTCAACGACCGCACCATCTTTACCTACGTCGACGGCCAATTCGCCAATCCGATCACACTGGACTGGGCTCCCACGATCAGGACAGATGAACCGGTGCTCGTGGCCGTTTCACCTTCCATGGCCTATCCCGAGATCGCGTTCATAACCTGGCAGAACCGAGAGCCCCAGCTTCAGGTGTTCGACAACGACGGCACGTTGACGCGCACCGTCGCATTAGGAGGCTGGGTGACCGACATCAGGTGGGATTCAACCGGCCGCTACCTCTTGATGCCGGGAGCGTTTGAGACCGAACAAGTGTTGTACGTCTACGACTACTCCACCTCGTCCCTGGTGACGTTGTCATTCGGAGGATGGGTTCAGAAAGCAGTGCTCGTGACCCCAGTGTTATGCGAGGACGCCAACCACGTAGCAGTTACACTCGCCAGCCGCCTGCCTCCTGAGGTCACGCTGCAATCCGCCCAGTTATTGAAGTCCCGAGACGCCAACCTGCTCGCCTTCTCCTTCTTGTCAGCTCTGGTCAGCGGCGGACCAGGGAACGGAGAGGTTGCGACCTGGGCGTTGCCGGGTTACTCGCCGACCGCTGATGACGACGCACCCGATCGGATGGTGGCCATCAACGAACCCGCCCAATGGCTAAACATCGACACCATGGACGATGTATTCGAAATCGACGACTGGATGAGGGTCGACGGAGCAATCGGTAGCCAGCTGTGCATAACCGGACCCCCGGACGGACCCACTCTTCCGTAGCGTGCCTCAAACGAGTGTGCATACGAATTGGATAGTCGAACTTGGATGCACACTCGTCCAAGGAAGAGGGCCGTCAGGCGACGATGATGCCCGACCCGACCACCTCGTCACCGTCATACAACGCGGCCGTCTGCCCGGTAGCGATGCCGTACTGGGTGCGATCGAAATGCACGAGCACCTGATCATCCTCCATCGCGAACACGGCCGGGTTGGCTTCGCCGTGGGCGCGATATTGCACGGTGACGGCGGGGCGATCGGGCGGGTCGCCGGTCACCCAGGTGACCTGATCGAGCACGATTGAACGCACTGCCAGATCGGATCGTTGACCGATCACGACCGTTGACGACTCGGGCTTGACCTCGACGACGTAGCGGGGCTCGCCGAACGTGACGCCGAGACCTTTGCGCTGGCCGACCGTGAAGTTGATGATGCCCTCGTGCTCGCCGACCACGTTGCCGGCCGTGTCGACCATAACCCCGGGACGCTCCGCCTCATCCGAATGCTTGCGGACAAAGTCCCGATAATCACCGTCACCCACGAAACAGATGTCCTGGCTGTCGGGCTTGGCGGCCGTCCGTAATCCCAACCCGGCGGCGATCTCCCGGGTCTCGGCCTTGGTCTGGACCCCAACCGGGAACTGAACTTGTTCTAGTTCTTGCTGGCCGAGCATCGCCAAGACGTACGACTGATCCTTATCGGCATCGACCCCACGGGCCAAACGCCAGAACCCGTCCCTATACGTATTCTGGGCGTAGTGACCGGTCACGACGAGGTCGCAGTTGAACTCCCCCGCCTGGTCAAGCAGGTGGTCGAACTTCACCGTCCGGTTGCATTCGATGCACGGGTTGGGGGTCCGTCCATGGAGGTAGTCATCGAGGAACCGGTCGACGACCCCGGTCTTGAAGCGGTCGGTGTAGTTGAGCACGTAATACGGAATATCGAGTTGGGCAGCGACCCGTCGGGCATCCTCGGAGTCCGACACCGTGCAACAGCCGGCGGTTGGCATAGCGCCGCCTGGGCCTTCCCATAACTTGAGGGTGACCCCGATGACGTCATGTCCGGCTTCGACCATCATGGCCGCCGCCACCGACGAGTCGACGCCCCCCGACATGGCGACCAGCACCTTCACGAAAGCACCCCGGCTACCAGTTCGGCTCCCCGCACCCCGTCGCCCGGTTCGGTGGTCCATCCGAACGAAAACCGCAGGCATTCGGCCGCCTCGGCCGGGGACATCCCCATGGCGGTCAGCACATGCGAAGGCGTCACCGCTCCCGACTGACAAGCCGACCCGGCCGAACCGGCCACGCCGCCCTGATCGAGTTGGATGAGCATCGTTTCGTTGATCTTCTCTGGGAACCGCAGGTGGGCGTGCTGTGG
>JAENVV010000212.1 GCA_016650365.1 Acidimicrobiia bacterium | reverse complement strand
TACTTCCTGACCAACTGCATCGGGAACCCTCTCGAAACGATGGTCGCCTCAACCCGGATGATCTTCTCCGGATTGTTCGAAGAACTACCCGATCTCAAGCTCATCCTGCTCCACGGCGGCGGCTACCAGCCGTTCTACACATCGCGCGCCGACCATACCTGGAAGGTCCGTCCCGAAACGCGGGTCCACATCCCCGATCATGCTCCAAGCTATTACATGAAACGCCTGTACTACGACACGATGGTGTTCCAACCGACCTACCTGCGTCACCTCATCGAAATCGTCGGCTCCGACCGGGTGATGCTCGGGACCGATTACCCGTTCGACATGGCGGAAACCGACCCGAACGGCCTGATCGACAGCGTCGAAGGGCTCACCGACGACGAGCGACAAGCGATCCGGGGGGGCAACGCCGCCAGATTGTTCGGGATTTAGCGGCGCGGGCATCTTGATGCGTCACATAGGTCATGTAAGTTTGGCTTCATCTCCACCGGAGGCCCTGTGCGTTATTTGAAAGAACCGCTCCCACCCACTGAGGAAGTCACCCAGGAAATTCGCGATACCGTGAGCCAAATTCTGCTCGACGTCGAGCGGGAAGGTACTACGGCCATCCGGCGCTACTCAGAACGTTTTGACAAGTGGTCACCCGAGTCGTTCCGGGTATCGGAGGCGACCATCAAGCGGGCCTACGACGCCATGGACGAAAACGTCGAGAAGAGTTCCCGGTTCCTCATCGACCAGGTCACCAATTTTGCCCGGCTCCAGCGAGCCACCCTCACCGATTTCGAGACGGAGACACTTCCGGGTGTCCTCCTCGGCCAGAAATGGATCCCGATCGGCAATGTCGGGGCGTACTCCCCTGGCGGCTACTACCCCTTGATTGCTTCGGCTGTCATGACGGTGGCAACCGCCAAGGTGGCCGACGTCCCCCGGGTCCTGGCCACGGCCCCTCCCCGCGACCAGAACGGCATGCATGGGCCGCAACTGTGGGCGATGGTTGAGTCAGGCGCCGACGAAATCTTCTGCGTCGGGGGCGTTCAGGCCATGGCCGGAATGGCCTTTGGGATCGAGGACGCCGAACCCGTCGATATGATCGCCGGCCCTGGAAACGCCTACGTGGCCGAGGCCAAGCGCCAACTGTTCGGCAAAGTCGGAATCGATCTACTGGCAGGGCCGACCGAGATCATGATCATTGCCGACGAAACGGCTGACCCCGCCATCCTGGCTTGCGACCTACTTGGACAGGCTGAACACGGCCCAACTTCGCCCGGGATCCTCGCAACGACGTCCGAGGAAATTGGCCTCGAAACGATCCGGGAGGTCGATCGATGGCTCGAAACCTGGCCGACCGCTGACATGTCCAGCCGGTCGTGGCGCGATTACGGGACGGTGATCGTGGTGGATGACGACGAGGAGTTACGACGGGTGGCCGATGAGATCGCCCCCGAGCACCTCGAGGTTCACACCCGCAATCCCGACTGGTTCGTGGAACGACTCACCAACTACGGCGGTCTTTTCATCGGCACGCATTCGACGGTGGCCTACGGCGACAAAGCCATGGGAACCAATCACACCTTGCCGACCAAGAAGGCGGCCCGCTACACCGGCGGCTTGTGGGTCGGCAAGTTCCTCAAAACCGTCACAACCTCGCGTTGCACTCCGGAGGGTTCGTACATGGTGGCTGAGCATTCGGCGGTCGTGGCTGATGCCGAACTCATGATGGGCCACGCGGTGAGCGCCCGGCTAAGACTCAACCCCGAGTATTTCCCTGACATCATCGAGTACATCCGTGACTGACGAACGGCGCGTCACCGTGGTTACAGGAGCGAGCCAGGGGATCGGCGAAGTTATCGCCAACGCCTTCGGCTCGGTTGGCGATGCCGTGGTGCTGGCCGCCCGCAACACGGAGAATCTCGAACGAGTCGCCGAGGACATCCGCATGGCAGGCGGAGAAGCCCTGGTGCTCGCCACCGACGTCACCGAGGCGTCCAGCGTCGAGTACACGATGGCCAAAACCGTCGAGAGCTTCGGACGGATCGACGTGGTCGTCGCCAATTCAGGAGTCGGTGGTCCGAGCGGAGTTCTTTGGGAACTGGACCCCGACGAATGGGACTCGGCTTTTGAGGTCAACGTCAAGGGCGTATTCCTGACTGCCAGGGCGGCCATCCCCCACATGATCCACGGTGGGTCAGGTTCGTTCGTGATCATCGGATCAATCTCGGGCAAGCGGCCCCTTTTCGGACGGACCGCCTACACCTCGACCAAGGCGGCCCTCATCGGTCTCACCCGTACCCTGGCGCTCGAGGCTGGACCACACAACATCCGGGTGAATCTGATCTCGCCCGGATTCGTAGCCGGACCAAGGATCGAGTGGGTTATCGCCGCACAAGCGAAGGTTCGTGGCATCAACGCAGATGCCGTGCGCAGAGAATTCGAGGCCGAATCACCGCTTGGTCAACTCACCTCACCACAAGCCATCGCTGACGCCGCCGTCTACCTGGCGTCGCCACAAGCTGCATCAATCACCGGAGCCGACCTGAACGTCAACTCCGGTGTCGTCATGTACTAATCAGGAGGAGCGCCATGCCACGACTCATCGATCTATCCCAGCCAATCTACGAGACAATGAAGGTGTACCCCGGCCACCTCAAAACGGTCACCTTCCAACATGTGACCCACGAAGAGACCGCTCCCCGATTCGACAGCGAGTTCTCGTTTCAAACACTGGGCTTCATGCTCAACGACAACGGACCGACCCACGTCGACTCGTTCTCGCATCTTGATCCCGATCCAAACGCGCTGACGATCGACCAGATGGACCTCGACTTGTTCTACGGTCCGGCAGTCTGCCTTGATGTGTCCCATGTTCCCGAGATGACCGACATCACGGCCGAGCACCTCGACGAAGCCCTGGCCGCGTCCGGCCTCACGATCAATCCCGGGGATCACTGCTTTTTCTACACCGGCACCTATGACAAGTACGCCGCGACCAACGAATACCTGACCAACTTCGCCGGACTCGGCGAGTCTGGCGCCAAGTGGATCGTCGATAAGGGAATCAAGACGTTCGGCGTCGATTCACCAACCCCGGACAACCCGACATCGAAGATCTACCCGGTCCACCTCATGTGCCGGTACGAGAAGAAGACCCACTATGAGAACCTGATTCTCACCGAAGTCGTCGGTACGAAGTTCACGTTCGTTGGTTTCCCGCTGAAGGTCGTTGGAGCCCACGGTGGACCGACCCGCGCCGTGGCCATCGTCGACTAACGGCGGAGCGCCTCTACAACATCAACTTCTCTTCGTACTCCACCCGCGACAGCAGATGGGGGTCGCCGTCGGTGATGAGCACCATGTCCTCGATGCGAACACCGCCGCCGCCCCGAACGTCTGGCACCCACACGAGTGGCTCGACCGCGAACACCTGGTTGGGCTGGAACTCATAGACCGTTGAGCCGGGCAAGGTTTCGCCGATGTACGGTGGCTCATTGGCGCCCATCCCGATTCCATGCCCGATGAACAATGAGAACAGATGGTCGGCCAGGCCGTAGTCGCCGACCTTGTTGATGATGGCGTCGGCGCAGTCCTGGTTGGTGTTTCCCGGTCGCATCTTGTCGATCCCGGCCATGAGTCCTTCGTACACTGCCGTGTAGATCTTCTTCTGATCCTTGGACGGCTTTCCCACGATGGTCGTTCGGCCGATATCGGAAAAGTACCCATTCCACATCGCACCGATGTCGATGAACACGAGGTCCGAGTTGCGCACGATCTTGTCGGTGGCGAGTCGATGGGGGGGCGACATATGCTCGCCCGACGCCACAAAGGGCGTCGTGACGTGAGCCATTTCCCCACCCAGGTAGAACAACGTCTGCATGGCATCGCCGGCAATCTCAAGTTCACGCCGACCCGCTTTGGCTTCATCGAGAGCTCGCTGGGTCACCGAGTCGCCAATCGCGCAGGCCTCCTCGATAATCGCCACTTCGAGATCCGTCTTAAGCCATCGAGCCTTTTGCATCACCGTATCGCCGTCAACCAATTCCAGGTCAGGCAGGTGCGCCTGGAGCGAATGGATGAAGGAGATGTTCGCCTGATCAACGGCGAGCTTGCCCGATGTCAGTCCCCGGTT
>JAENVV010000211.1 GCA_016650365.1 Acidimicrobiia bacterium | reverse complement strand
CTGCAACCGAGGTCACCACGGTTCGTTCGGATCGGGGCCAGGTCCGCCCCGCTAGTCTGACGGAAACGGGCTGTGGCGCAGCTTGGTAGCGCGCTTGTCTGGGGGACAAGAGGTCGCGGGTTCAAATCCCGCCAGCCCGACCACACATCATGACTCGGTACCGCCCCAGGTCCGATCGAACACTGTCTCGCCCGATCGTCACCCGGCTAGACGCGGCTCGCCACCCAATCAATCAGCCAGCCGATCATCTGCACGACCCGCCATCCGACGTACACAACGGCCAGACCAACCATCAGCTTGAAGTGCCACGGCACCGGAGGGCGCGGCGGTTCCTCCGGCTCAGTGCTCACGACTCGCCCGTTTGCGGGCAATGACATGCACGGGCGTGCCAGAGAAGTCGATGGCTTCTCGCAATCGGTTCTCGACATACCGGAGGTAGTCGTCGCCCAACTCGCCGCCAGACACGAAGAGGATGAACGTGGGCGGTTGGACACCCGCCTGGACCGCGTACAACACTTTTGGACGCCGACCCTTTCGAACCGGGGCTGGGTGCGCCTGAGTCCATTCGGAAATGAGACGATTGAGCTTCCCGGTGGAGAGTCTCCGGTGACTGGACTCGAGAACCTGAACGATGGTCTTGGGTAGCCGATGCGTTCTGGCGCCGGTCTTGGCTGACATGCGAAGGACCGGCGCCCACGAACAGAATCCGAGTCGATCGGCAATTCCGTCCTCGGTAACGGCTCGCTCATCCGAATCGGCAATATCCCACTTGTTGGCAACAATGATCATGGCCGTGCCCGCCAGTCGGACTTCCTCGGCAATACGTTGATCTTGGGCTGTGACACCGTCCACCGCATCGATCACGAGAACCGCCACATCAGCTTCGACGACTACCCGCTTGGCGCGTTGGACTGAATAGAAGTCAGCGCTCTCCTTGATTTTCGGCTGGCGTTTCATTCCGGCCGTGTCGATGACCAGATATTCCTTGCCTTCCAATACGACCCGCACATCGATTGGATCACGCGTAGTCCCCGGAACCGGCGATACCAACACCCGCTGCTCCCCCACCAGATGATTGAGGAGTGTCGACTTACCGACGTTGGGCCGACCAATGATGGCCAGCCGAGGAACCTCGTCTTCAACAAACTCTTCCATGGTCGCCGGCAAATAGTCGACAAGGCGATCGAGTAGATCGCCGATCCCTCGGCCGTGGAGGGCGCTCACCGGCGAAGGCTCCCCCAGTCCCAGGCCCCACAGATCCGGCAGCAAGTCCTGCTGGTTCACTGAGTCAACCTTGTTGGCCGCCAGCACCACGTTACGGGCACCTCGCACCAACTTGGCGATGCCAAGATCATCGTCGGTCAGCGAGGTCGTGGCATCGACCACAAAAAGCACCACGTCGGCGACCGCGACAGCGGCCTCCGCCTGTGCGGAGATGTCGGCCGCCAGATGTTCGTTCTCGTCGACCTGCCATCCACCCGTGTCGATCAGGAGAAACTGCCTGCCCGCCCAGTCGGCCATGAACTCGCGCCGATCTCGCGTAACCCCTGGCTGCTCTTCGACAACCGCCTCGCGCTTGCCGATGACGCGGTTGACCAAGGTCGATTTGCCAATGTTTGGCCGACCGACGACGGCGATGATGGGGAGTCTGCGCATGACGGAACTCTAGGGCGCAATGAGGGCCGACTGGAATCGGGGTACGCCAGTCCGGCCTCTAACATGGCCGCTATGGTCCAGCGTGTACAACTTGCCGAACCGCGCGGTTTCTGCGCGGGTGTCGAAATGGCCATCAAGTCACTCACCTGGATGGTGCGGGTCTTCGAAGCGCCGGTCTATTGCTACCACGAGATCGTCCACAATCGATGGGTGGTTGACGCTTTTGAACGAGTCGGGGTGATTTTCGTCAACAGCATGGACGAGGTCCCTCCTGGCGCACCTGTCATGCTCTCGGCCCACGGATCGGCCCCCGAGGTGGTAGCCGCCGCCCAGGCTTCGGCCGGAGTTGTGGTTGACGCCGTCTGCCCGCTTGTGACCAAAGTGCACCACGAGGTGAAGACACTCACGGACAAGGGGTTCCAGATCCTCTATATCGGGCATGAGGGCCACGACGAGGCGGTCGGGACGATCGCCGAAGCGCCCGAGCACATCACGTTGATCGAACCCGAGCGAGGACTGGCATCATTCACCGCCAAAGACCCGACCAAGGTCGCCTTGCTGGCTCAAACCACACTCGGGCTGTTCGAGTGGCAGGACGTGCTCCAACAGTCGCAAGCCGAGTTCCCCGAACTTAAGACCGCTCGCAAATCTGATCTTTGTTATGCGACCACCAACCGGCAGGAAGCGGTCCAACAACTATCAACCTCGGCCGATCTTGTCCTGGTGGTTGGCAGCGACTCATCATCCAATACCAGGGCGCTGGTCCGGGTGGCCCACGAGGCGGGCATTCCGGCCTACCGCATTGACAACGCAGAGGGCATCGATCCTGAATGGTTGACCGGTATAGACATAGTCGGAGTGACTGCCGGAGCCTCCGCCCCCGATCACCTCGTGTCGGAGGTTATCGATCGCATCAACCCACGCAATGGGGTCGAGTTGATCCAGGTCACGAAGGAAGGCGAATACTTCCCGCTTCCACCCCAGCTACGAGGATTCCTTACGGCCCTGCAAGCGGTCGTCGAAGCAGGTTTCTCGGCGTCCGACCGGGGCGGCCGGGGATTGCTGGAAGATGACCGGTCGTGGACGGCGACCGAAGCCCTCGACCTCATCAGCGAGTAGCTGCCACCAATGTGAGTACCCGGGCGATAACTTCGTCTACCGACAAGTCACTGGTATCGACTTCAATGGCATCGGGCGCGTGCTGAAGCGGGGAAACCGCCCTGGTGGAATCGATCGTGTCACGCCTCGCCAGGTCTTGTTCGATGAGTTCCTGGTCGCCGGCTACCTCACCGGCGCGACGCCGGGCTCTTACCTCGGGACGGGCAGTAATGAACAGTTTCAACGCCGCGTCGGGAAACACGACGCTACCGATGTCACGCCCCTCGACGACCGCCGATCCGCCCCGCTCAGCCACCCAGTTCCGTTGAGCCTGCACCATCAGTCGCCGCACCTCGGGTACCGCGGACACCGCTGAGACTGCCAACGTCGTTTGCTCGCTACGAATAGCCTCGGAGACGTCTTCTTCGTTGAGCAGCATTCGCCCCCGGTCGTACCTCAGCTCAACAGCCCGGATGAGCGCGGCCACCGCCTCCTGATCTTCACAATCGATCCCGGCCCGAAGGACGGCCACCGTAGCCGCCCGGTAGAAGGCGCCAGTGTCAAGATGTGGCAGCTCCAATTCCATCGCAACGGACCGGGCGACCGTGGTTTTACCGCTGCCCCCCGGCCCATCGATGGCGACCACGTAACCGGTTAGCTCCATGTGGCGAACTCTTCCCAATAGCCCGGCCAGGTTTTTGAAACAACCTCCGGATCGCCAATCCGGACTCCCGGTACTCGAAGTCCAGCCAACGAAAAGGCCATTGCCATCCGATGGTCATCGTAGGTCTGTATTTCCGTCGGCAACATGATGGAGGGAGGATCGATGCTCAAAGAGTCCCTGGTCGCCACAACCCCCACTCCTAACTTGGCAAGTTCTGTCGAGACCGCCACCAACCTATCCGTCTCCTTCACGGCCCAGGACGAGAGTCCGGTCAGCCGTGATGGTCTATCGGCAAACGCCGCACAAACGGCAATGGCCATCGCTCCGTCCGGACACTGACCGAGATCCATGGTTATCCCGGTCAGCCGCCTGGGGGCTCGAACGAGGATCTCTGCCGAACCGACTTCAACGGCACAGCCCATGGCCGCCAGCGCCTCAAGAACGCCGAGGTCGGCCTGGCTCGAACCAGCCCCAATACCGGTCACGACAGCCTCTCCCCCGCTGATCGCCGCCGCGCACCATGCGTATACGGCTGCCGAGGCGTCAGCTTCGATCGCGTAGGCGAGCGGCCGATACCGGCCAGTCGGAATGACAACATGATCGACCGCCAGTTCCGGTTCAACCCCGAAGGCGGCCATGACTTCAGCCGTCGTTTGCAGATACGATGCGGAGATACTTTGACCGCCCAAAAACTCGATTCGGACCGGACCGGTGGCGAAGGGAGCCACCATCATGAGCGCCGACACTGGCTGGGAACTCGCCGAAGCATCCATCCTGACAACCCCACCCCGCAACCCGCCCCCGCCGACCACCACGGGCGCGCCCCCGGTTTGCGAATCGACGGAAACGTTCACGCCCAACTCTGCCATGGCATCGGTCAATGGTTTGATCGGTCGCTCACGAATGCGCTGACGTCCGTCGACCGTGGCCCCTCCCGGGACAAGTGAGGATGCGGCGACCAGAAATCGCAGGGCGGTTCCCGATAGGTTGACATCGAGCGGGGACACCGGTTGGTGGAACGGCCCACCCGAGATGACGAGATCGTCACCGTCGTCGGTGATCCGACTGCCCAGGGCCTCGAGGCAGGCGCCCATCGCCAGCGTGTCGTCGGATCGGAGCGGATTCTCAAGGCGCGATTCGCCATCGGCCAGGGCTGCGATGAGCAGGGCCCGATTGGTGAGGCTTTTCGAGCCAGGGGGTCGCACCCGAATCTTAAGCGGACCACGCGGCTCGATCAGTTTGAGATCAGTCTTGGGTGGCGTCATAGAGAGCCCGGACCTCATCGGTAGTCAACACTCGCCACTTGCCAGACCGTAACCCAGGATCGCGAATCGGACCGATCGCGACGCGAAACAACGAAACGACCGGATGGCCGACCGCCTCGGCCATCCGTCGAATCTCACGGTTGCGTCCCTCCGTCAAAACCAGTTCAAGCATCGTTTGATTTCCGGAGCGATCGATCACTTTGGCCGACTCTGCAGAAGCAACACCATCGTCGAGTTCGATGCCGTCTGTGAACTGGTTGACGACGGTTTTGGAGACACTGCCCTCGACAAGAACGTTGTAGACCTTGGCAACGTTGTAGCGGGGGTGGGTAAGCCTGGCTGTCAAGGTCCCGTCGTTCGTCAAGATCAGCAGACCCCCCGAGTCCTGATCGAGACGGCCAACCGGGTAAATGCGACCATCCGTGGGGATCAGATTGACGACCGTCTCCCTGCCTTGCGGATCGTCCGCGGTCGAAACCACACCAATCGGCTTGTTGAGCAGGTAGTACACGAACGAAGGGTCAACCGGGATCGTGGCACCGTCGACCACTACGGTCGCAGTCGATGGATCAACTCGCATCCCGAGGTGGGCCACTACCCCATCTACCGTCACCCGACGTTCCCCGATCAACATCTCGGCTCGACGCCTTGAAGCGACACCCGATCGGGCAATGACCTTTTGAAGCTTTTCGGTCTCAGGCACTGTCAGGGCGGAAGGTCTCTTCCAGTGTCTCGACGATTTCGCGGGGTGGGACGTGGTCGGCCAGCGGCGGCAGATCGGCCAGGCTTCGGAGCCCGAGCTTCTCCAAGAACAGCTCACTGGTGCCATAGGTCGCCGGATTACCTGGAAGAGGAAGACGGTCGATTTCGCGAACGAGACCTCTCCGTTCGAGCGTGCGCAGCGACGAATCCGAATCGACCCCCCGGATCTCGGCAACCTGGCCCCGCGATACCGGCTGGCGATAAGCCACAACCGCAAGTGTTTCAAGAGCGGCTCCGGAAAGCTTGGCGGCCGTTGGCGACGCGGCATAACGCTCCAGGTGGGCAAAAGCGTCGGGATGGGCGTACAACCGCCACCCGCCGCCAACCTCACGTAACGCAAGTCCGCGCCCGCCGGTATCAAGATCCGAAGCGAGATCGCCGAGCAATTCGACGATCCGCTCCTGAGTCTCTTCGGTCACCTCAGCCAACTCGCTCGCCGGGACCGGATTCTCTGCCACAAACAGGATGGCTTCCAATAGTGCTTTGGTTTCCACTAGCCACCCCATTCACTTGTCATAGGTGCAATGTTCCCTATGTGGGTTACCTGAATGTGGTCGAGCCAATCGGTCTGAGCAACCTGGACCATGCCCCAGCGGGCCAACTCCAACAGTGCAAGGAAATAGGCGACGACCTCAACTCTTCGCGAGCAATGCTCGACAAGATCTTCGAATGTCACCTCGGCAAGCAGCTCCATCCTGGCGCGAAGGTCGTACATGGCATCCTGAACCGACGGGAGGTCGAGCTCAAGATGATCGAGGTCAGGCTCGGGCGGCAAACGGTTGAACACCGTCTCGGCGATCGCAGCCAGTCCGAAACTGTCGACCGGAATCCTGAGCTCCGGTTGGGGCAGCTCGATCTCAGGCGGCAATCCCCCGACCCGTCCCACATACCGGTTGCCTTCCTGCAGCCGATATCGCAGTACTGCAGCTACGTCCTTGAATGTGACACATGCCAGCAGCCTGGCCAGCAGTCGATCGCGCTCTTCCATCAGAGCTAGCTCTTCATCAAGATCAACCGGCCCATCGTCAGGGAGAAGATGACGAGCCTTGAGCTGAACAAGGGTGGCGGCGATCAATAGAAATTCCGAAGCCACTTCGAGATCCATTCCCCGGATTTCGTCGAGATAGGACAAATACTCCGTGACAATGGACGACAGGCTTACCTGAGTGATATCGACCTGATGACGGGTGATGAGCTGGAGCAACAGGTCAAGCGGACCTTCGAATACCGCGGTCTTGACCTCATATGTCACGGGTGAGCCCTTTTCTGTTCCATTCAGCAATCTCCGAATTCAGTTCTCGCGGTCAGCCTCGTCGAGCATCTCCCACTCACCAACCGCCAACTCGGCCGGGCGCTGCCCATGGTGATGGGCGGTGTAAGCCACCACGCGGGCGTCCGCGTGCAAGGCCGCCAACTCATCGGCCCCGGTCGAACCATGGGCATTGTAGAGCGACATGGCTCCGGGCGGAACGATTCGCAACCAACTGAAAGCCGTGGCAACCGCTCGCCCCCATCGTCCCATGGAGGCGTGTCGCTTTCCGACATCGTGCAACATGCCGGCCTGAACCATCCAGGGTGCGGCCTCCCGATGTGCCAACCATTCGCCGGCATCGTATCCGTGTCGCTGGTCGGCGACCGGCTGCGCAAAGAAGAGTTCGGCAAGAGCCGGGTCGGGTAGCCGGATGGCCAACGAGTTTCGCTCGTTCTCAGTAAGAGGTTTAGCCGACCCGAACGCGAAAAAGCGGCGAGCCAGGTGGGATAGGTTCACTCAGCGTTTCGACTTGCAGGCCACACATAATGTTGACGATGGTCGGGCCTCAAGACGAGCGGGTGAAATCTCCTGCCCACAGGAAGAACACACGCCGTATGTGCCGGCGGAGATCGCCGCCAATGCGGAATCGACCTCTTCTACCTGGGTCGACAATGATTCCGCCAAACCCAACAGCTCAGTTCTCTCTGCCGTGATGGCACCAGCGTCTGCGAACCCCTCACCGAGATTCAAACCAGACTTCAATTCACCGGTTTCTGTCGCGCCGAGCTCGTCGAGTTGCCGGACGAGCTTGGCTCGCTCCTCGGCCAGAATGGCCCGCGTTGCGTCGTAATCAACCATGCATCACCCTGCATCCTACGAATGGTTCCACCAAGCCCCCCGGGGAGCCTTGCCATGAGCCTAGTCGCGAATCCGGCGTCGGTCCGGGTGTTTCATCCCGGTAAGTTGGCTAGCGGCTGCGCGGGTGGGCTTCGATGTAGATCTCCCGGAGATGCTGGGGAGACACCCTGGTATAGATCTGCGTAGTCGAAATGCTCACGTGACCGAGCATCTCTTGAATGCTGCGAAGATCCGCACCACCCTCAACCATGTGGGTGGCCGCGGAGTGGCGCAATGAATGCGGCGAAACGTGCCCCTCCAGGCCGGCTACTTCACCAGCGGTCCGAACGATGGTGAAGATGCTCTGGCGGGTCAGCCGTCCCCCCCGACGATTGACAAAGACCGCCGGCTGCTCAGGGCCCACCCAGCCGATCCGGTCATCAAGCCACTGGGTAAGAGCCTCGACAGCAAACGATCCTAAAGGGACCATCCGCTGCTTGTTGCCTTTACCCGTGATGAGCGCGGTCCGATCGATAAGGTCGAGGTTATGAGTGTCCAGTGCCACGGCCTCGCTCACCCGTGCTCCACATCCGTACATGAACTCGACGAGCGCCCGGTCGCGGGTACCCGTCGGACCGACCCTTGAAGCCGCTTCCAGCAGACGAACCATTTCATCGACATCGAGGGCTTTCGGCAACGAGTCCGGCTGTGGTGGCGTTTCGATGAGCACCGACGGGTCGTCTACTCGCAGGCCCTCGGCCACCAGGAATCGGTGCAGTCCCCTGACTGCCGCAATCTTCCTGGCGATGGTTGCGGTTGCCAACCCCAGGTCGGTTAGATCCTCAACGAACCTCTCAATGTCGCCAGGTTGCGGCTCCTCGCCGACGGCCACCCGATATTGGCCGAGGTCACGCCGATAGGCGACGACCGTGTTCGACGCCAGGCCGCGCTCGATAAGGAGAAACGACAGATAGTCCTCGATCGCCTTTTCAAGCACCATTACGTAACAGGTATCGGCTGATCGTGGCGATCGACTTGCCGTCGGTCAAGGTCCCCGAAGCCACCAGTTCACCCAGGCTGTCGATGGGAACCCGAATGATCTCGGAGTGTTCTTCCTCGGGACCATCGGGACGGACAGGTACGGGTTTGAGATCGCCAACCCAGAACAGGTCGATCCGTTCGTTGGTGATGCCAGGACTCGTGAACATGTGTCCGAGCGGTTCGATAATCCCCGGATCCATGCCTACCTCTTCCATGCACTCGCGGCGTACCGCACCCACGGCATCGATTTCGCCGGCATCGAGTTTCCCGGCCGGTACTTCCAACATCTCCATGTCGACCGGCCCCCGATACTGACGCACCAACAACACGTCGTCACCGTCGACGGGCAACAAGGCGACGGCACCCGGGTGGGTAAGCATGAACCGTTCGGCCCGGTGCCCATCGGGGCTTTCGATTTCCAAACGATCGAAAGAAAGAAATGCTCCGGTAACGAGAGACTGGCGATTTACGTGACGGAACGGCACTAAATCGTCTCGGTCACCACGCTCGTCGAAAGCTCGATATCCGGGAGGCGGCGGGAGCGTGCTTTGGCAGCGCGCACAAACCCCTCAAACAACGGATGCGGCTCGTCCGGCCGTGATTTGAATTCCGGATGGAATTGACTGGCGACAAAGAACGGGTGGCCGGGGAGCTCGATGATCTCAACCAACCGCCCATCCGGTGACACTCCCGACAGTCGAAGGCCGGCCGCTTCGAGCTGGGTGCGATACTTGTTGTTCACCTCATAGCGATGCCGATGGCGTTCGTAGATGACCTCGTCCTTGTACAACGATTCAACGAGCGAATCTTTGGCCAGTTTGGCGGCATACAGACCGAGGCGCATCGTTCCGCCTTTTTCGGAGACGTCTTGCTGGCTTTCCATCAGGTCGATGACCCGGTGTGGGGCCATCGGCTCAAACTCGGCTGAATGGGCATTGGCAAGACCGGCAACGTTGCGAGCAAATTCGATGACCGCACATTGAAGACCGAGACAAAGACCAAGGAACGGTATCCGTTGCTCCCTTGCGAATCTGATCGCTTCGATCTTGCCCTCAATCCCCCGTGGCCCGAACCCACCCGGTATGAGAATCCCATCAAGATTTTCCATGTGGCTGGCCGCATACAGGCCAGTCATATCCTCGGCCGGGATCCAGCGAAGGTCGAGCTTTACATCGTTGGCGAATCCTCCGTGGCGGAGGGCTTCGACGACCGACAAATAGGCGTCTGGCAGGTCGACGTACTTACCAACGAGACCGATCGTGACAACCTCGGTAGCCTGGCTTGCCCGGTCCACCATGTGGCGCCACCGCGTGAGGTCTGGTTCTGGGGCCTCGATGTGCAAACGGTCAAGGATGACTTTGTCGAGACCGTCGGCGTGCAAGGCCAGCGGCACTGCGTATATGTCCTTGGCATCAAGCGCGTTGATGACAGCTTCTAGCTCAACGTCACAGAACAAGCTGATCTTGCGACGAATCGCATCGTCAATCGGTCGATCTGAACGAACCACGATGACGTCGGGATGAATGCCCCGACTGCGCAGTTCGGCGACGGAATGCTGGGTTGGTTTGGACTTAAGTTCCTCTGAGGCCGGAATGTAGGGGACCAACGTGACGTGGATATAGGCAACGTTTCCGCGACCGACATCTTTGCCGAACTGTCGGATCGCTTCGAGGAACGGGAGTCCCTCGATGTCACCGACCGTACCCCCGACTTCGCAAATGACGACATCCACGTCATCGCTCTCGCCCATCCGCCTCACCCGCGTTTTGATCTCATTGGTGATGTGCGGGATCACCTGTACGGTCCCACCCAGGTAGTCGCCACGCCGTTCTTTTTGGATGACCGACAGGTAGATGGCGCCAGCCGAGACCGATGCGTCGCGTCGTAGATTAACCCCGGTGAATCGTTCATAATGACCGAGATCGAGGTCGGTTTCGCCGCCGTCATCGGTCACAAACACTTCGCCATGCTGAAACGGATTCATCGTTCCAGGATCGACGTTGATATACGGATCAAGCTTCTGGAGAACCACGTTGAGACCACGCTCTTTGAGCAGGCGTCCGAGGGAAGCTGCCGTGATTCCTTTACCTAAACTGGAGACAACGCCACCAGTAACAAAGATGTATTTCGTCACGGAAGATCAGCGTAGCATCAGAGTGGCCGAGACCAAATGATCAGTTGATTCTTCGTGCATGGTCGCCCCATTCCTGCTCGCGTAATACGTACTTTTGAATCTTTCCTGTCGACGTCTTCGGTAGCTGTTCGACAATTTCGACCGCGTCTGGTGCCTTGAACCGGGCGATCCGGGTTTTCACAAAGGCGATGATCTCTTCGGGATCCACGACGGCACCAGGTTTAGCGACGACGAATGCCTTGGGTCGCTCACCCCACTTCTCGTGAGGGATCGCCACGACCGCCGCCTCCAGGACTGCCGGATGTGCCATCACAGCTTGTTCAACCTCGATCGTCGAGATGTTTTCGCCTCCGGAGATGATGATGTCCTTCGAGCGGTCCCGCAGCTCGATGTAACCGTCCGGGTGCCAGACGGCCACATCCCCGGAGTGAAACCACCCGCCGCGAAATGCCTCAGCGGTAGCCTCAGGATCGTTGTAATAGCCCGCCATGACATTGTTACCGCGCATGACGACCTCTCCCATGGTCGTTCCATCCAGGGGAACGTCGTTCATGTCGTCGTCGACCACCCGTATCGGGTCGACCCCGATGAAGGAGACGCCCTGGCGGGCGAGGAGCGTCGCTCGATGGGTCGAGCCATCCCAGGCAGGTTGATATTCACAGATGGTGTGAGGACCGTACGTTTCGGTCAACCCGTAAACATGCACGATGGCGGCCCCCAGATCTTCGATCTGACTGATGATGGTCGGGCTGGGTGGAGCTCCGGCCGTCGTGATCGTCATGGAGCCTCCGAAGGGAACCGCCGCCGGATGGTTGACCAAAGAGATCAAGACGGTTGGGGCAGCGTTGAGATGGGAAACACCCTCGGCGTTGATGAGACGCCAGATCTCTTCTGGATCGACCGCTCGCAACCCGACGTGAGTACCACCGACGGCGGTCACCCCCCAGGTCGTACACCAACCGTTGCAATGAAACATCGGCAGGGTCCACAGATACACAGATTCGGGGCTATGACGGCTGTGAATGATCTCGGTCAATGCGTTGAGGTATGCCCCCCGATGGGTGTATTGGACTCCCTTCGGCCGGCCGGTGGTTCCCGAGGTGTAGTTGATTGAGATCGCCCGGCGTTCATCATCGACCCGCCAGGGAATCGGATCGTCGGACCCGGCGGCGAGAAAGTTCGCATAGTCGCTTTCTGGAGTCGGCTCGGCCGGAACCACGACCACTCGCTCCACTCCAACCGCCTCGTTCAAAATGGGTTCAACCACCGACCGTAGGGACTCATCGACTACGAGCAACCTGGCGCCGGAATGCTTGAGGATCTCGAGCACCTCAGGAGAACTGAGCCGGGTATTGATTGCCACAAGCACCGCCTTGGCCAATGGCACGGCAAAGTGCGCAATCAACATTTGCGCCGTATTCGGACTCAGATAGGCGATACGGTCACCGTCGACAACGCCGACGGACCGGAACGCATTGGCAAGCCGGGTGGTCTCCGATGCCAGCTGCCGATACGTCAAGCGTTCGCCTCCCTGGACGAAACCGACCTTGTCGCCAAACACCTCAGCGGTCCGTTCCATAAACAGGAGGGGCGTCAACTGGGTTGAACTCACTGTCACTTCCGGTCACCTCCTGACTGTTCCACCACATCCGACTCCGTCCCCGGGCCCACAGCCGATTCGGCATACCAAAGCACTAGCGACGCCGGGCCGTGGCGACGAGTTCTGCGGCGTGATCCCGACCTTGCTGCGAATCGTCAAGACCGGCAAGCATTCGGGCGATCTCATCAATACGGGCGTCGCCCTCGACGAGGCGCACGTCGGCCCGTTCCATGGTCCGCTCGACGACATAGTGAGTATCGGCAAACGCGGCCACTTGCGGCAGGTGGGTAACCACGAATACTTGCCGGTCGGCGGCGAGTCCGGCCAGTTTCCTCCCGAGCGCCAGCGCGGTTCGTCCCCCAACCCCGGCATCGATCTCGTCGAAGACCACCACGGGAGCCTGGCCGACGCCGCCGGCCAGTCGCAAAGCCAATACGAGTCTGGACAGTTCACCACCTGAGGCCACCTTGTTCACAGGTCCCGGGGTTAGCCGATCGTCAGAGGCGAAGAGGAGGGTCAGGTGCGATCCACCGGTCACCCGCAGAGCGCGAGGTTCAAACGTGACGGACAAGTGCGGAGTTGCGAATCCAAGCTCGTTCAGATGCCCCTTGGCTGTATCGCACAGGTACCTGGCGGCCGCCTGTCGTGCTTCCCGAAGGGCCCCGGCCGCCGCCACGGCCGCAGACTCGGCTCGCTCCAGATCGACGGCGAACGTGGCGACAGCTTCCAGACTGGCCGTCAGATCGGCGGCTCGGGCCTGGGCAGCCACCCCGTATGCGAGGATTTCGTCCAACGAATCGCCATACTTGCGCCGGAGGTCCCCAAGCAGCGCCATCCGCGCCTCCTGAGCCTCCAGCCGTTCGGGATCATGATCGACCGATTCCATCGCCTGACGGATAGTCAGAATGAGATCAGCGACCTCGGCCGCGACTCCATCCGTGCGATCTCCCATAATGGCTAGTTCATCGTCGAGTCGTCCGACTCGACGCAGAGCCTCTACCGCCGTCGCGACCTCCTCGGCTCCCCGATCGAAGGCACGGTGGGCGGCAGATAGGTGCTCGGTGAGCTCGACCGAGTTCCGCCGCCGGGCCAGATCCTTGTGGAGCTCGTCATCTTCCCCAAGGCGAAACCCCGACGCTTCGATCTCCCCGGCTTCGTATGCGGCCAGGTCCCTGGCGCGCTCAATACTTCGAATGTCACCCTGGAGGGCGCTCGAACGAACGTCGACAAGCTCCTGCCAGGCTCTCTGGTACTGGGCTAGCCGCTCGACACCAGCGGCATCGAGGAGTCGGTCAACCAGTGCCAGGACCGAGGCCTCTTTACCGATCGCCAGATGATCATGCTGAGCGACCATCTCGACCAGGTCCATACCTTGGTCGGCCAGGACTTTGAGTGGCACCATCTCACCGTTCGTATAGGCACGGCTCCGACCCTCGACCAACCGTCGGGAAACCACCAACTCTTCCCCACCAACCAGAAAACGTCCTTCGACCTTGGCCTCGTCGGAGTACGGACCGATCAGACCGGCCCGGGTCGGATCACCAATGAGGAGACCCACTGCTCCGGCCAACAATGTCTTCCCGGTACCGGTTTCTCCCGTGATGACCACCAGGCCGGGACCAGGTTCGATGCGGGCGTTCTCGATGACGCCAAGATTTGTGACGGCCAGCTCTTCAATCATTCAGAAACTCGCTCCATCCAGACCTTCATACAGCTTCAGTTTGGACTTGACGGTCTGGAGATATGACCGCTTGCCAAGACTGATGAACCGGGCCCGCTGCGAGCCCCGTTCGACCACCACAGACTCGTCGGGGGCGAGTGTCCCGATGTGAACGCCGTCGGCCGACACACCGGCCGGTCGATCAAGCGTCACGGTGCAGACAATTCGTGCGGTGGGAGGCAAACACAGGGTTCTTGAGAACAGCGAATAGGGCGCAACGGGGGTGACGATGATCGTGTCGATAAGAGGATCAACGATCGGTCCACCCGCAGAGAGGTTGTATGCGGTTGAACCCGTGGGCGTTGCGAACACCAGACCGTCGGCCCGATAGGTCAAGAAGCGCTCGTCGTCGATGTGCAATTCAAGCGAAACCAGTTGCTGACTTTTGATCTTCTCCACGACGATATCGTTGAGGCCAACCCCGGATTGCTTGCCGCCGATGGTCGCCGAAAGCGTCATCCGCGAGGTTTCAGACCACGAACGGTCGGCGATCATATCGATGACGGCGGAGAGGTCATCTGTCTCGGCCTCGGCCAGGAAGCCGACCCGCCCGGTGTTCACACCAAGAACGGGAAGGTCGTTTGGCACCCCGTACCGTATTGCTTCGAGCACGGTTCCATCTCCACCAACCGCAATGACGACGTCACAGTCGGCCATCTCCCGTGGTTCGAGGAGTTCGCCCGAACCGTGTTCAGGGACTGCGCCCACCGACAGTCCTTTTCGGGCGGCCATTCGGGACAGGGCGTCGACGGTCTCCGAGGCGCGTTCGCTGTTTGAGCGCATAACGACACCAATTCTCATGACTTCTTCCTCATCCAGACAAAGAACTCTTGATTGCCGTCGCCGCCAACCACTGGCGACTCTACCGCCTGATGAAGGTGCCAGCCGAGCATCGTGAATTCGGCTACCACCGCTTCAATCGCCCGCTGGTGCAACTCGGGGTCGGTGACCAGACCGGTTCGGCCAACATGGTCCTTGCCGACCTCGAACTGCGGCTTAACGAGCAGCACCAGATCGGCATCGTCCGAAGCGACGTTCGTGATTCCTTGAGCAACCAGCGTGAGGCTAATAAAGGACAGATCGGCAACTACCACGGTAAAACGTTCACCGAAATCACCGACTTCCAGATAGCGGGCGTTGATTCCCTCATGATTCTCTACCCGGGTATCTGCCACCAGCCGTTGATCCAACTGGTCGTGACCCACGTCAATCGCGACAACCTCGGCGGCTCCGCCAGCCAGGAGCTGCTGGGTGAACCCGCCGGTCGATGCTCCGATGTCTATGCATCGCTTACCGGCGACCAAAATGCCAAAGGCGTCCAGCGCTCCTCGCAGTTTGGCCCCGCCCCGACCAACCAGATCGGCATCTCGAACGGCGATATCGACCCCGGTCGGGATCTTGCGGGCGGCCTTGTCTGCCAACAATCCGTCGACTGTGACGTGACCATCTTCGATCAGACGCGCGGCCTGCGAGCGCGTGGTGACGATCCCTAACTCGACCATGACGATATCAAGGCGGCGCCAGGTCACCGATCAGACAACTGAGCCCGCAACCGGGCCGCCACCTGATCGGCCAACTCCGGAGCTTCCGCAGCGTCCATCCCAGCGAGTACCTCGATCGCCAATTCAATTGACGCATCAGCTTCGATCTCTGATCCGGGTATTGACGAAGGGTCGGAAAGATCGTCCGCCGGCAGATCGAGTTGTGTATCGTCGACCGTCTCACTCAAAGGTTCTTGTGTATCCATGGATGCCATTATCGCTGACAACTGTGACAGGAAGTTGCATTGATCCCCCTCCGCGACCAGAACCCCGGAATCCGGTTCCCGGCGATCACCGTGGCTCTCATTCTCACGGCGGTCGCCATCTACTATTTCGTCCAGTTGCCACTGGGAGATTCGGCATTCTTCGAGTACGCCACCATCCCCTGCGAGTTCTCGGGTGGTGGTCCGGTGTCGCTTCACGAACTCACCACTGGAGTCTGCGATACCTACCAAGAACCGGGACTTTTCGACGACAAGGCAATCCTCCTCAGCCTGATCTCTTCGATCTTTCTCCACGGTGGGTTTGCCCACCTCCTTGGCAACATGTGGTCACTGTGGATATTCGGAAACAACGTCGAAGACGCCTTCGGCCGCCTCCGCTACGTCGTCTTGTACCTAGCCGGAGGCGTGGTGGCGGGACTGGCTCACATTGCGATCAATCCGGGCTCGACCATCCCGGTCGTTGGTGCTTCCGGCGCCATTGCCGCAGTCATGGGTGCCTACATCGTCCTGTTCCCCAGGGCCCGCATTACCACCTGGGCGGTTCTGGTACCTCTGTCGGTTCCGGCCTGGGTCTTCCTGAGCATGTGGTTCGGTAGCCAGTTCTGGATTGCCGGATCATCCCCTGACGTGGCCTGGGAAGCTCACGTCGCCGGGTTCGTATTCGGGCTGGTTGTCGCGTTAGTGATGCGGCGCGGGCTCATCAACAGACTGGCCAATCAGGCGTTCCAATTCGTCCGGTAGGTCGGCAATCGAGTCGATGACCAGGTCGGGAGTCCACCTGGCAGGGACGTCTGCCGCAGAATCGACCACACCGGTGAGGACAAGCACGCTGCGCCAACCGGCTGTCTTGGCCATCGCCAGGTCAGTACTCGGACGATCGCCGATCATCCAGATATCGGTGTGCGACCCGATCCGCTCAGCGATGAGATCGATCATCGCCACATCTGGTTTGCCGGTCGCTATTGGGTCAACCCCCGAGGCCACTCTGACGAGCTCGACGATGGCACCGGCTCCGGGCCATTGGCCGTCCGGCATGGGATAGGAGGGGTCCAGATTGGTCGCAATGAACCGGGCACCGTTTCGAATGGCCAGGGTGGCGTCACGCACGGTGTCATAGTGGAGATCGAGATCGAGCCCAACCACGACAACATCAGCGCTCCAGGGATCGCTGACGATCTCGATCCCCTCAGTGGTGACCGCATACCGAACACCACTTCCACCGACCACCAACGCCTTGGTTACGCCGAGCGTGCCAGCCAACCGCGCCGCGGCCATGGCCGACGTGACCACTTGTTGAGGTTGTGCTTCATACCCGGTGATCCGCCGAATCTTGTCGGCCGCCTCCTCAGGAGTGCGAAGCGACGAATTGGTGGCAAACCAGATCTCATGGCCGGATCGTTCGCACCTCTCGAGCGCCTGTCGGGCCCCCGGAATAGGCTCATCTCCCAGATAAACCACGCCATCGAGGTCGACGACGAGGGCGCTCATCGGGTCCGGTGCTCGAACGCCGCCAACACGTCGGTGAGGAACTTGACCGTGAGGTGCATCGAATCAACCGAAACTCGTTCGTCGTGTCCGTGAAACATGGTCAGGAATTCAGGAAACGACACACGGTCACAAAACAGGCCCGCGCCGTATGCCGCCGCGCCTCGCTCTCTCCAGAAACGTGCATCAGTCGAAGCGGGCGTCAGAGTCGGGGCTGCTTTACGTTCACCGAGGGTCAGCTCGTAGGCATCGAGTAGCGACTCCCAAAGGCGACCTTCCGGCTTCGATGAGTTGGCCGGAGAAGTTCTGACCAGTTCGACGTCGATGGCCTCGGCATCGCCCCCGAGAATCTTGGCGAGATGACTGCGGACCGTATCCTCATCCTGCCCTGGCAACAATCGTGCATCAACCGATGCGACAGCCTCGTCGGGGATGACGTTGGCCTTCGCTCCAGCATTGAGCACGGTTGGCGTCATCGTCAAATGGGTGCAGGCGTGCACGTACCTTGCGAAATATGGATCGGTCACGGCGAGCTCATCGATCATTTCGTCGATCTGATCAGGATCAACCAGAGCCTCCTTCTGCCGTGACGGCAAACCGAGGGTAGCGACGAAGTGTCGCCAATCATCGGAAATCGAGACCGGGGTCGCCGAATCTGCCACCGCCACCACCGCCCTGGCCAACGGGATCAACGCGTTATCTGCGCCATAGGGTTGACTGCCGTGTCCAGGGGTACCCGACGCTCGTAGCTGGTGCCAGAACGGCCCTTTCTCCCCCACATTGATCGTCGGAATGGGACCGCCTTCACCGTCTATCGCCGGATACGCAATTTCGGTGAGCATGAACTCGGCTCTAACCGTTTCCCAGTGCTCCTCGACAAGGTAATCGGCGCCGTAGGTACCGCCGTTTTCTTCATCGGCTACTGCGAGAAATAGAAGATCGCCTTGCGGGGGTGGTCCGTCCATGCGGTCGCGAAAAACGGCGGCCATGGCGGCGGTGAGGTTAAGCATGTCGACTGCTCCCCGGCCCCAGACAAATCCGTCATCGATATCACCGCCAAAAGGGTTGTGCGTCCACCCGTCGGCTGAAACCGGTACCACGTCGAGATGGCCCATCAACATGAGCCGCGGGGCTCGGGGGTCCTGACCCGGTATTCGGTATAAGACGTTCTGGCGTCCCGGGTGGGGTTCGAACACTTGCCCGATCTCGCCAAAGAATTCCGCCAGGGTCTGCACGGATCGAACTTCCTGGCCGGAATCGGGAGTGCCGTCGTTCACGCAGGCATTGGTGATAAATGCCTGTAAGAGCTCTACGGCGTCACGCATCGTCTGAGGCCCCCAGGAGCGACTCTTTCCACGAACGGAACCTGTGGTGGGTTTGTCCGTCGGCCCCGATCCCGGTCCCGGTCTTTCCCGATAGCCGGAAGCGATATTGCTCGGCCAGGTTGTCCCGGCCAACGGCCAGGTACCAGGCCTCGCCGACTGGAGGGCCCGCCCTCCAGAGCAAGAACCTGCCAATCCGACGCTTATATTCGGTCGGCTCGCCGATCTCAGCGCCAAGTGACAACAGCGACGTCGGGGCTTCGATCCAGCCTTCTCCAGGAATCCGAAAGGTGCGTTGCGGAGTGTCGGGTAGTTCGGCCGTATGGAAATGCTCGATCGTGAACGGTCGCTCGTGTACAGGCAGGCTCATGGCCGGACCAGGTCGATCAGTTCACCCATCGTCGGTGTCAAGGTGAAATCGTCGAGTTCGTCAAAGCGGATCCAGCGAGCGTCGGCTGCGTCATCTCCGGCCCGCAATTCACCCCCGACCACCGTGCCGACAAAATCGATGAGTATGTAATGGTCTTCGCCACTCATCGCCTCCCCGGTCCATACGACAGCGCCCAAGTCGACATCCAGCCCGGTCTCTTCGCGAACTTCCCGCCGGGCGGCATCTCGCATTCGTTCGCCGAAATGGACTTTCCCGCCCGGGACCGCCCAATAGCCCTCATACGGTGCCCGGGACCTCCGCACAAGCAGGATTCGGTTACCGTCAACACAGGCGACCCCCACTCCGGGGATCGGGTAGCGCTTAGCCCCGGTCATCGTGATGCATGACTATGGACCTGGCTGAAAAGCCCCCGGCCTCGAAGAAATTCTTTACGAGCCGATGGCCAGGCAATACATGGGCATCGAACCTTGTCAAACCACGGGATCGCAGTTCTGCCAAAGCGAGATCTCGCATCGCTTCTGCCACCCCCACCTCACGTGCCGGCAGTTCAGTGAAGATGAACCGGATCGCGCCGATGAGGGAACCGTCCACCAGTTGCTCGACCGTTGCGATCAAAAACCCGAATGGGAGTCCGTCGATCTCACCGACCACCACGAGGGACTCGTTCGACTCGATCAGGGACACGAACGCGTCAGCCACCGGGTCCGGTAAGGCATCGGCGCGCTTCCACATGGCGTGGAGAGCGTCCATCTCGGATTCCAACTCCGCGTACAATCGCCCGAGTTGAGGAACGTCATCCAACCTGGCGAAACGGGCAGTTACCGAAACAGTCACCGTCGAGAGGCTAGCCGACCCTGGTCTGGTTGCCGGCGCTCAATCTTCTTGCCAAACCCCACCTGGTGACCAGCCACATTGCCTCGACAACGATTGGCAAGCCCATCTTTGAGGTCCCGAAGCGTCGATCCCGAAAGAGGATCGGGATCTCGGCAATCGTGAGTCCGGCTTGTCGCGCCCGGCGAGTCATCTCAACCTGAAAACCGTAACCGGAGGCCTCGGCACTACCAACTCCCAATCCGTGGAGCTTGGGAGCCCGCCACGCCCGGAATCCGGCCGTACAGTCGTGGACCTTGAGTCCGAGCATGACGTTGGCATACCGATTCCCGCCAATGGAAAGCCACCGCCGATGCATCGGCCAATCCGGGGTCGCCCCACCCGGAACATACCGGGATCCGATCGCCAGGTCGGCCCCATTGCGGATGGCGGCGACCAGGCGAGGCAGGTCATGTGGATCATGGGAGAAGTCGGCATCGATCTGACAAATGATCGAGACGGTCTCATCGCGAGCCAACTGGTCAAAGGCGTCGGCGTAGGCCCGACCGAGTCCTTGTTTGCCAGGTCGATGAAGGACCTGCACGGCACCATCAGCCAGGCGATCGGCAATCTCACCGGTTCCGTCAGGGGAGTTGTCGTCGGCGATCAGCACCCGGAACCCATGACTACGGATAGCCGCGATCATCGCCCCGAGGTTCTCCGCCTCGTTGTAGGTGGGAACAACGACTACGACAGATTCAGCTGGCGCAGTCGTTGCACACCAACTTGCGTTTCGAAGCCAACTGCGAGGTGCGCTTCACCATGAAGCATACCGAGCACTGAAACTCGTCCGCCCGCCTCTCCTGGGCTCCCTCGACGTTGAGCGACAATTCCTCACGTCGAATATTGCGAAGCTCCTCGACTTCGTCGACGGCCAGTTCGGCCGCTACCTCCTCTTCGAGGAGTTCCAGTTCTTCAGCTTCGAGTTCCTCAAGGGCCTCGGTCTCTTCTGCTCCGTCGTCATCGTCATCGTCATCGTCATCGTCGTCGATCACTATCTTCGTGAGCAGGTCATCGCCAACTTCGGGGATGACGTCGTCATCGTCATCATCGACTTCAAGGAGCACGACGTCGTCGAGGTCATCGTCAATATCGGCATCGTCGAGGTCGTCGTCGTCGAGGTCGGCATCGTCGGGATCCGGTTCGATGTCTTCATCGAGACCGTCGTCGAGGGTTTGGTCAGACATGTTCTAAAGCTCCGTGAGGTTGATTCGGGGGCGGGAGTATACCCACATGATCAATGAAACAATTCCGCTGCGGGCGATCCTATTCCCTAGAGCCGCAAGAAGAGCCTGTTCTGCTCGACCCATCCGGTCACCGGCGTCCGACCTATCACGTCACCATCGACCTCAAACGGCCAGGGAACGGCCGTCTTCAGCGAGAACGTCCCGGTCCGAATCCGTGTGACCTTCGGGTGGCCAAGGTGCAGGCCCCGCTTGACCTGCGGGAACAGCTGAAGTGCCTCCCACCGCTTGGCGTGAATAACCTGGGCGTCGAGGATCCCGTCCATCAGGGCGGCTTTTGGTGCCACGTTGAACCCGCCACCAAAGAACTGACCGTTGGCGAACAGAGCCAGCAACGCTTCACCATCATACGTCCGGCGATCGGTAACGAGTTCGATATGAGTCGAAGTGAACCTCGGCAGGGTTGCCCAAAAGGCCACCTGATACTTGAGCCGTCCCATCGACTTTGGCAGTTTGGCGGCTGCCTCGACACTCGCCGCCAGCAACCCGGCCTGGGCAACGTTGACGTAGGCTCTTGTGCCCCACTCCCCCTTCACGAACCCGACGTCGATCGGGTAGTCGTTTTGACCGACCAGGTGGTGGACGGCTCCCTCGATACTCTGGGCAATGGCGAACGGTCGGGCAAAGTCAGACCCCGTGCCGGCCGGCAAAACGGCAAGGACCGGCGCGATTGGCAGATCAAGCTTCATCAACTCGTCGACCACGAGGCTTATGGTTCCGTCACCGCCAACGACGGCAATATGGCGGCGACCGGCCGCAATGGAGGTCCGCACCGACGCTCGCATTTCGGCTTCGCCGATCGGTGCTTCGACGGTCGCGTCGAGATCAAGGTGGGTGATGGCGAGATGAACCCGGTCGTTCAGGTCGCCCTTGCGGCCTGAACGAGGATTCACCAAAACGGTCCACTGGTCTGTCACGACACTCCCTGGGCAGCCACGACTCCCCGATCGAGTTTGGACAGCGCCTCATTCACGACTCTGGCCAGGTGCGGAGCGCCATCTCGTATCTGGCGCAGCTGATCGATAAGTTGGCGAACCTGCCGGACGAAGTCTCCCGGCGCCATCGTCAGCCCGTCGAGGATCTCGTCGAGTTCCAACCCTTGTGCCCAGTGGTAGGCGGCTTCCAGGAATCCGAATTCCGGCGGCGGACTCAGCCTCACACCAAATGTCTCCTCGATAAACGTCAAGTGTTCGGCCAGTCGGGAGAGATTGGCTGCGAACTCGTCTAGTGCCAGAGGAACTGGCACGGCCTCGTCGGTGGCACGCGGTTCGTACATGAAGGCCGAGGCGGCCGCGGCCAAATCAGCAGAGCTCAAACCATCCAGAAGCCCGGTTCGGATCGACTCTGCCACGAGCAGATCCCGTGATCCATAGATGGTTCTCAGCCGCTCACCGTCAGCGGTCAGGTTCCAGTCAGTAACATATCCCAACTCGCCAAGCACTGAGAGGATTGATCGAAACTCGTGGACCAATGAACGACGATCGGCGCCGCCCGCTTTGTCGATCTTGCGCTGCAACTTGAGGGCTCTACGCGCTTCGCTGACGTGATCATCGGCGTCTTCACACTCCGCCACCGGGTGATCGACGTCCGCAGCAAGAGTTCGCCGGGCTGAGGACTGAAACGACCGGAGTCGCTGGGTGGCCTGTTGCTGGAATTTTCGATCCGACGGTCGGAATGGTCCGGTGAAATCCAATTGGCCAAGCAAGATCGCCCCTGCCAGTTCGGAGCCAGTCATATTTCGGACCTTGCCACCTGACGACAATGCCACGACCGACTCCCCCTTGCCATCACCCGCCGACAACAGCAGGTAGCGACCCTGGCGGCCGCCCCGCCGCACCTCGAACACATCCCCGGCTCGCATAGCCTCGGTCATGGCTGGAACATGAGAGTCCAGCGCTTCGAGGTAGCTCCACACATCGCCCTTGTCGCAGGCAGCCAGAAATCGGGCCTGCTCCACGTCGCGCCGCAAGGTAATGAGTCGTTCTTCGTTTTCCGCCACCTGCCCGTGGAGTTGGAACTGGGCGAAGGAGGCCTCCAGCAGGAGTTCGGCATTGGATTGGTCGTAATTGGCAACAAGATTGACCGCCATGTTGTACGTCGGTCGAAAGCTCGAAACGAGCCGGGTGGCGCCCCGACCGACAATCTCGGCCATTCGTTCGAAGCGCACGAACCGGGAATACAGCGAGATACCGTAGCCAACCTCGTCTATGCCCCGGCGGCCCGCTCGCCCGGTGAGCTGGGTGTAGTCGGAGGCAGTGAGCATTTCATGAGACTCTCCGTTGTACTTGGTGATCGATTCGATGACCACGCTTCGTGCCGGCATGTTGATGCCGAGCGCAAGCGTTTCCGTGGCACACACCACCTTGAGCAGGCCGCCCTCGAACAACCGTTCAACGGTCTCCTTGAAGGCAGGAACCAGGCCGGCATGGTGAGCACCCACCCCCCGTTCAAGGTCGGCCAACCACCGACCGAATCCAAGGGTGTCCAAGTCCTCGGGTTCGAGATGATCGGTTGCCTCCAGGGCAATCTGGCGAATCCTCAGCCGTTCATCCGACGCTGTCAGGTCCAATGCCGAACCGGCAATCATGTGAGCTGCTGCCTCGCACCCGGCGCGGGAGAAAATGAACATGATCGTCGGAAGCATCGAACGACGAGCAAGTTCTTCAACCACCTCGACCCGACGCGGAGTTGCGAAGCGGCGTCTCTTTCCAGTTTTGGCTGCCAGCAAATGTTGGATGCGTGGATTCGGTCGGTCCTTTACGAAAAGATCGAACATCTGCACCGGTGGCTTGGACCACAGGTCGGTGATCATGTACATCGGCTCCAGAGGGACCGGTCGGTTGGTTTCGACCACCAATCGAGTGGGTCCCCTTCGGGCCCTGATCCAGTCTGTGAATTCCTCTGGATTGGCCACGGTGGCAGACAGACACACAAACTGAATGTGATCGGGACCGTGAATGATCACTTCTTCCCAGACCGATCCCCTCGATATATCGGCGAGATAGTGAACCTCATCGAGGATGACGACGCCCACCTCTGAGAGTCGATCATCGCCCCCGTAGATCATGTTTCGAAACACCTCAGTGGTCATGACGACGATATCGGCATCACCGTTGATTGAATTGTCACCGGTCAGAAGGCCGACCCGGTGCTCCCCGTGTTCCTTCGAAAGGTCGGCAAACTTCTGGTTGGACAGCGCCTTGATGGGAGTCGTGTAGAACGATCGCTGGCCGCGCTTGAGTGCCAGAAAGATCGCACCGTCGGCGACCAGGGTCTTACCGGCACCGGTTGGTGCGGTAACGACGACCGACTCTCCAGTCTCAATCGCCCCGATTGCTTCGCGCTGGAATGGGTCGGCGACGAAGCCCAACTGCTGAAAAAACTCGTCCCCCCAGGTCACTTTCTGAGGATATGTTTGATCAGCAGCAACGTGATCTCATACATGAGATACAACGGCACTGCGAGCAGAAGCATCGTGAACGGATCACCGGTCGGTGTGGCGCCCGCCGCGACGACGCTGATAGCCAACACGGCCCATCTACGAACGTGGCTGAGCTGGGCAGATGTAACGAGTCCGACCGCGCCCGCCGCGAACAGGAAGACCGGGTATTCGAACGCCAGACCAAAAACGAGCAGGAACCGGACCACAAAGGACAGATACTCACTGACAGTCAGCGACAAGTCGGTGTTGAGTACACCGTTCAGAAACAACAGGCTCCGGGGAAGGATGAGATAGGCGAAACCAACTCCAGCCAGGAACAAGGTGACCAGTGCCGAAACGATCGGGACCGCCCAGCGGCGTTCTTTGGAGGTGAGGCCCGGTGACACAAACCCCCACACCTGCCACATAACTACCGGGCTCGCCAGTAGGAAGCCCCCGAATCCCGCCAACCGCATCGCCGAGCCGAACTGCTCGGTGGGGGTGATCGTCTGGAGCGTCTCGGCGGGAAACGCTTCGAGGAACGGATCCCTCAGCAAATCAAGCAGCTGGTTCCGCCACGTCCATGCGACGATTGCCCCGATCAGCAGAGCTACCGACCCCTTGACGAGACGCGATCGGAGCTCGTCAAGATGGCCGAGCATGGACATACGCTTCTCTTCGGAGGTCATGCCTCGTCGCCCGGATCCGGTTCGGTCCCATCAGATTCAGTCCGACCAGGTTCGGCCGCTACGGACGGCCCTAATCCGTCCTGGTCCCGAAGGTCCGCTTCGTTCTTTGCGGAGCGCTTGGGTGATATCTCCGGCTCGGCATCAGTCGGCGCCCCGTCGGTGATACCATGGATCTTCTTGAAATCTTCGGCAGCATCGGCTGCCGTCGGACCGTGGTCGGTAACCGGCCCTGTCCAATCAAGTGGCTTCAGTTCGCCCGACACGGACCCGAGTTCATCTCTGATCTCCTTGAGTGGGTTGGATATTTCGGAGGCAAGCCCCTTGAGATCGGACTGAACGTCCCCCAACTCCGAGATTTCACGTTCCAGTCCAACTCGAAAATCGGTAGCCATGGCCCGGGCTTCGCGCATCCAGCCACCGATTTTGTGGGCCAGGTCGGGCAAGTTTCGTGGGCCAACCACCACCAGCGCGATCACGGCAATTATTATCCACTCACCAAAGTTGATATCAGGCATCGGACATCATGGTAGATGGTCTTACGTACATGAATGCTTCTCACCAAAAAACATTGACGCCCCACAAAACGGGGCGTCAATGACGGGCCTGGGGAAAGAAGACCGGCTAGGTCGTGGACGTTATCAAGCTGATGAAATCAACGTCTTTGCCGAGGGCTTCGGCGAACCGGGCTATCTCGGTCTCGGTGATTTGATCCGACCGGACAACTTCGTAGGGAACACCAGTGGCAAGCAACACGCTGACAACCCTGGCGTTGGCGGGGCGGCGTTGGACTTGCTGACAGGTCGGGCATGCGAAACGATAAGTGCCACTGTCTTCCGCCGGATCCAGCTCAAGAGCCAGGTCTGAGGGCTGAAGTTTTACGTCGCCGCATCGGCTACATGTTGATTTGATCGTCGTCATGGCTTCTTCTCCGCAGACCGTTTCAGTTGAATCTGTTATCGGCGGGAGAGCCTCCAAACTGAAGAAAAATCCGTGGGAAATCGTGCCCTAGAGAGTAACGTCGACGCCGTACCTACGAAGGATGAGGCTCCGATGCTCATCGAGTCGCTGTCGCACTTCGTCTCCCTCTAGAAGCTCCGCACTGTTCCCCAGCCGCAGGAGCAAACGCGCCGCGACCGCAGGATCTGAAGCTGAGAACACAACAACGTCCGGTGACAAATCTTCGACCGGGTAGTACTCGGCAACCCACCTGGCGGTCGGACTCAGCCGGATGACCGCCCGAACATCATCCTCAGAGGGTGTGTACCTGACCTCCGGTGGTGGGACATCGACCGGAGGATCGAACGTTTCATCGGTAGCCTGGGCTTCCCTGACCCGGTCGATGCGAAAAACTCGCTCGGCGGCGGCGCTCCTACAAAAACCGGACATATACCAGTTACCCAGTGACGAGAACACGGTCCAGGGTTCAACCAGGCGCTTAGTCGTCGCCCCCGAGCCCAGCGCGGTATAGGTGAGATCAACGACGACATGTTCACGAGCGGCCGTCCGGAACAGGTCGAGCAACGCGGGCTCGGCGCCTGCCAGATCGACGAATAGCGCGTCATCAACGGCGGGAGCAACCACAGCCGCCAGCTTCTCCACGGCTCGCTCAAGGGCCGGCGGGGCCTGGCCGGTGCTCGTCAGTGCCATCCCCGAGGCCAGCAGTGTCAAGGCCTCGGGAGGGTTGAGTCGCAGAGGTCGCGAGAAGTAGTCGGCCATATCTACGATCACTTCGTCGTCTTCGATGTAGGCCTCCATGAGGTCGCCTGGCCCGTAACCTGGCAAACCGCACACGAACACCAGCTCCAGGTCCGCGACCAGCTCGCGGCGGGTATACCCGAATCGAGTTTGTACCTCGGTGACCGTGGTGCCCGGATTGGCAATAACCCAGGGCAGCATCGAGAGAATCCTCGTCAATCGTTTGACCGTCTTGTCGCTCATCCTCGCACCAGCTCAACGAGCTGAGTCCGGAGCTCGGGAGGGCCGATGATCTCGGCTTCGTCCACGAACCCGATCATCCAGCCGATGAAGGCACCTGTGTTGGCCACCGGTAGGTGGGCGACCAGACCGCCGTCGGCCTCGGTAACCCGTGTGGCGCCGGCGGGGAGTTGGCGATCCGCCCACCATGCCACATTGGCATCGAAACGCACTACTGCCACGACGTCCTCATCACCCGCTTCCCAGGGGGCGGTCGGTATAGAAGTCTTGATATCGAAGCCGGCGGGCCGCTCGAATACTTCGGACTCCTGACCGGCTGCGAATCCCTCCCCACGGTCCACCCGGAAGGCGCGCGGCTCGCCACCGGCTTCGCCGACCACATACCAGTGGCCGTGCCGATGAATCAGCCCGTACGGCTTGATCTCGCGAGGTTTGTCGCGGTATCCAAATCGAAGGACCCGATGTTCGGCAACCGCCGTAAAGATGATCGCCAGATCGTCGGCGGACAGGCCCAGATCGGCTGCGAGCGGTTCACCAGCTGCCGGCATGGGAGCCCCTCCCAGCTTGAACATCGCATCGGCACCGGTCGATTGACCACCTAATCGGACCACCTGAGCGGCCAACCAGAGCGCCGCCCGTTCTTCATCGGTCAATCCCGGATCTGGTAGCTCGTAATCGCGCGGAGGGACGACGTAGCCTTGCTCGACCTCCCACACGTCGGTGAATGTGAGGGTGAGGGGAATGCCCATCGAACGGAGCAAATCCTTGTCACGCTCGAACATCCGGTGAAAGGCCACATCGTTGTGCCGGTCATAGCCGGCCACCGTCTCACGGATGTCTTCGGCGGTGACGGGACGGCCGGCTGTCAGAAGAAAGGCCAGCAGGTTGAGGAGTCGTTCAATGACATTCTTCATGCGGACCCAAATGTAGCTCTAAAGACCGGCGATGAGTTTTTCAACCCGCTCGTCCACCGATTTGAAAGGGTCCTTACACAACACGGTCCGTTGCGCCTGATCATTGAGCTTCAAATGAACCCAATCCACGGTGAAGTCCCGCTTTTTGGCTTTCGCCGCCTTGATGAACTCTCCGCGAAGTCGGGCTCTCGTGGTTTGGGGTGGACTCACCATGGCGGTAGCCACCGCCGCGTCGGTCACGATGCGGTCGACATATCCTCGCCGTTGCATGATGTAATACAGTCCCCGTTGCCGGTTCACGTCGTGATAACTGAGGTCGAGCAGTGCCAGTTTGGGATCCGAACGATTGAGATCCCATTTCGCCTGATACTTCTCGATCAAGTGATATTTGGTGACCCAGTCGACTTCCCTGCTCAGGCTCAACGGGTCCTTTTCAATGCTCGTGAGCAGGTACTCCCACATTTCGACGGCCTTCTGTACTTCGGGGGGGAAACCGGTGGTGCGCGCATACCGCAGGGTTCGATCGAGATACTCCCACTGGATGTCGAGGGCGGACAGCTCACGGCCATTTCGGAGCCGCACCCGTCGACGGCAAGTGATGTCATGACTGATCTCTCGGATCGACCGGATGGGATTTTCAAGGGAGACGTCTCGAAACACGACGTTGTCCTCAATCATCTGCAACAGCGCCGCGGTTGTACCGATCTTCACGTAGTTCACGTACTCGGACATGTTTGAGTCACCGGCGATGACGTGGAGCCGACGATATTTCTCTGCGTCAGCGTGCGGTTCGTCGCGCGTATTGATGATTGGCCGGCTACGGGTGGTTGCCGACGAGACCCCTTCCCAGATGTGTTCGGCTCGCTGGGCCATGGAATACACCGGTCCCTTGGCAGTTTGAAGCAGCTTGCCGGCGCCGGAAAAGATCTGCCTCGTCACGAAAAAGGGTATGAGCGTGTCGACCATCTTCTGGAACTCTCCGTGGCGTGACACGAGATAGTTTTCGTGGCACCCGTACGAGTTGCCCGCCGAATCCGTATTGTTCTTGAAAAGGTAGATCTCGCCGCGAATCCCCTCTTCGGCCAACCGATCTTCGGCCGACTCGACCAAACCTTCAAGAATGCGTTCGCCGGCCTTGTCTTGGGCGACGACGGACAGGAGGGAGTCACACTCAGGGGTGGCGTATTCGGGGTGGCTGCCGACGTCCAGATACAATCGGGCACCATTCTCCAGGAACACATTGGATGAGCGTCCCCAGCTGACCACCCGTCTGAACAGGTAACGGGCAACCTCGTCAGGACTCAGACGACGTTGACCGCGCAAGACGCAGGTGACCCCGTATTCGTTTTCTATGCCAAAGATCCGGCGTTCCACCCGGTCACCCTAGTGCCCGGAGTACCCATTGTATGGATAGAATCTCGTTGGCCGGCGCCCCAGATCGACACGCCCCGCTGAGCTACTTCTGGGCGATGAAGGCTTCGATTTCTTCGGATGTGAGTTTTCGAAAGGTCCGCCGATGCCCATTGCGTTCGAGTACGGCACCTTCCCAGCCTTCGACTTCACCTTCAAATGCGCCCGCCGCCACCTTGATCGCTTTGGTAAGGGTCAACCCTGGCCGATAGGCGGCCGATAGACGCTCGGACAGCTCGTCTGAATTACCGCCGATGGCCGCAAATCCGGTTTGGTCGTAGAGGGTGCCGTCGTACAGCACCCGATACATCCGGTTGGGTTCGTCACCTACACCGAGCTCGGCGACGAGTAGCTCGACCTCGAACGGTTTGACCTCGTGGGTAAAGATATTGCCAAGTGTCTGGGCAAAGGCGTTGACCAGGCTCTTGGCGGAGACGTCAGCGCGCGAGTACATGTAGCCCTTGACGTCGGCGTGGCGAATCCCGGCCACCCGCAATAGTTCGAATTCATTGAATTTTCCCACGCCTGCAAAAGCGATTCGGTCGTAGATCTCGGAGATCTTGTGCAACGTCCCAGAAGGATTCTCAGCCAGAAGCAATATGCCCGTGTCGTATTCAAGGGCCGCGATCGAACGGCCCCTCGCAATGCCTTTGCGAGCAAAGTCGGCTCGATCCTTGACCAGTTGCTCCGGCGGAACATAAAACGGCATCGTCATCGGACTACCTCCAGAGCCGCCTCGGCAACCGGGGCGATGACTTCGTCTGATAGTTCGACGAGACCATCAACGTCGATGCGAATGACATTGGGATAGATACCCCGCCGGACATCCGGCCCACTCGTGGCCACGTCCTGCTCGGCCGCCGCTACCAGGGATTTGATGGCCACCGAAAGGCCTTCCTCCGCGCCCATCGTCGGGTCGAAATGGGAGCGCAAATATGAGCGAGCCTCTTTGGCCCCTGATCCGCTAGCCCCGAAGTCATCCTCTTCATATCGACCTCCGACCACGTCAAAGGTAAATAGCCGACCCGAGCCGGTGGTGTGGTCGAATCCGCAGAACAACGGCACCACCACCAATCCCTGAAAGGCCATCGGTAACTGCTGGCGCACGAGCCGGGCGAGAAAGTTAGCCCGGCCTTCCAGGCTCAATCTCGTGCCTTCGAGCTTCTCGTAGTGCTCAAGCTCCGTTTGGAAGAGGCGTACGAGCTCGATCGCCAGGCCCGCAGTGCCAGAGATCGCCACTGCCGAAAAGTCGTCTGACGGAAAAACCTTCTTCATGCGACGATGGGCAACGCTGTAGCCCTCGGTCGCCTGACGATCTCCAACCATGTACACACCGTCGGCATAGCGAACCACCAGAACCGTGGTGGCGTCGGCCAGCGACAGCTTGGAGGCGTCACCGAGAAGGACATCCCAGGTCGGGGCAAGACCAGCCGCCAGCAGTACCTCAGCGAACCCGGCCGGCGGCTCCGTTACGCCTCCAGCCAGTGCTCTGGGTTGGGTCATTCCCCGCCCTTCTGAACATAGTTCTTGACCATTTCTTCGGCGTTTTCCTCAAGTACGGAGTCTATTTCGTCAAGCAGGTCATCAGTGATCTCGACAGATTCCCTGGCCGAAGACTCGATCTCAGCGACCTTGGCCTCGATCGCCTCATCAGACGAGCGACGGGGCCTTTGCTGTTCTTGTTCTGACATCTCAATGTCCTCCTAGACCCTGAATGAGTTCCTGGACGCTGTCGGATTCGTCAATGAGACTACCAACCAGCGCCTTTGTTCCTCGCAGCGGTTCCATCATAGGCACACGTTTGAGGTTGGCTTCAGCCGAGTCAAACACCAGCGAATCCCAGTTGGCTGCGACGACCTTCTCGCCATATTTGGTAACGCACTTGCCTCGAAAGTAGGCCCGCGTTTCGGATGGCGGCTCGGAAGCAGCCTCCATGACCTGATTGTCTGTGAAGAGCCGTCTGATGGTGCCCCGGTTCTGTAGGCGCCGGAACAAGCTCTTGTCCGGATCAACATCGTGATACTGAAGGTTGATCAATGCCAAACGAGGATCATCCCAGGCTGCTCCCCGACCGACGTAGCCTTCCATGAGAGCCTTTTTCGCGACCCAGTCGAGCCGATCTGCCGTCTTGGCCGGGTCTGTCTCGAGGTCATCGAGCAGCGACCGCCATTCGACAAGCAGTTGAGTGGTGACGGGACTATCGGTGGCCTGTTCGGCGTATTTGGCCAACCAGTCGAAATAGCGGTTCTGCATGTCCAAGGCGGTCATGGAAGATCCGTCGACGAGCCGGTAGCTCTTCGTCATCTCAAGGTCATGGCTGACGTTCCAGCAAGCCCCAACCGGGTCTTCCAACTCGAGCGCTTCGGGCAGGAATCCATCCTCAAGGGCCGCCAAAAACAGTGCGGTCGAGCCGAGCTTCACGAAGGTTTGAACTTCTGACAGGGTCGCGTCACCGATGATGACGTGGAGGCGCCGATACTTCTCGGCATCTCCGTGCGGTTCGTCCCTTGTGTTGATGATGGGCCGTTTGAGGGTCGTTTCGAGGCCCACCCTCTCTTCGAAGAAGTCAGCCCGCTGGGTAATCTGATACGTAACCTCAGGTCGATCATTCTCCGAACCGAGCTTGCCCGCTCCGGTCAAGGGTTGGCGTGACACCAGGAAACCCGTGAGGTAATCGACGATCTGACCAAACGGTATCTGGCGACTCACCAGATAGTTCTCGTGGGCCCCGTAACTGTTGCCCTTACTGTCGGAGTTGTTCTTGTAGATACCCACGATCTCGCCGGTTCGAACGAGCAGACCGGCATTGGCCGCCGCCTGGGCCATGACATACTCACCCGCCTTGTCATACAGTGCGGCAGACAGCGGATCGGCGCATTCGGGGCCGGAGTACTCGGGATGAGCGTGATCAACATACAACCGGGCGCCGTTGCCGAGAACGAAATTTACGACTCCGGAGTCGTAATCGCCGGACGTGTCAACCCCAAAACCGCGTAGGTCGCGACCGGGAGACTCCTCTTCGAATGACCATTGAACGCGCGTGCCAGACCCGCGATAACTGTTGATGACCAGACCTGATGCCAACGCAGGGTTGAAGTCAGGCGAGTTCCTGATGGTTATACCGAATTCCGTTTCGGTGCCGATCACCGTGGCCATGGCTACAGGTATTGTCCCGTCGTCATACCGTCGATCGACCGGGACTTCGTCTCACCCTTGAGCAACGTCCTGACATAGACGATGCGTTCGCCCTTCTTGCCAGAGATCTTGGCCCAATCATCGGGATTCGTTGTATTTGGCAGGTCTTCCTGCTCATGGAACTCCTGGATGAGCGCCGAAGAGAGGTCTTCGAGCCGGATGCCCTGAGCACCGCCGGCGATTTGCCGCTTGATGGCATCTTTCTTGGCTCGCCGGACAATGTTCTCGATCATGGCACCGCTCGAAAAATCTTTGAAGTACAGAACCTCACGGTCTCCGTTGGCATAGGTCACTTCAAGGAATCTGTTGGCGTCTTGTGTCGAGTACATCTGATCCACTGCCGAATCAATGATGCCGTCGACATAGCAGCCAGGATCACCGCCAGATGCCGCTAGTTCATCCTCGTCGTACGGAAGATCGTCGGTGAGATAGATCTTAAAGATCTGTCTGGCCGCGACTTCATCGGGTCGACTGATCTTGATCTTCACGTCCAATCGACCTGGTCGCAGAATGGCCGGGTCGATGAGGTCTTCCCGGTTCGAAGCACCGATGACAATGACATTCTTCAGGGCCTCTACACCGTCGAGCTCTGACAGAAGCTGTGGGACGATCGTCGACTCGACATCGGAGCTGACGCCCGTGCCACGGGTTCGGAACAGCGAGTCCATTTCATCGAAAAAGACGATAACCGGCACACCTTCGTCCGACTTTTCCTTGGCTCGCTGGAAGATAAGCCGAATTTGGCG
>JAENVV010000210.1 GCA_016650365.1 Acidimicrobiia bacterium | reverse complement strand
GATCCACCGACCGGACCGCGACTCGCACATTTCCGAAACTCTCGGGGCGCTGAACGAATTGGTCGACCAGGGGAAAGTCCGTGTCCTCGGTTGCTCCAATTTTTCTGCCGAGCAACTAGAGGAGGCGGAGGAAGTGAGCGAAGACCTCGGTACCGCCCGCTTCGTGAGCGTTCAAAACGAGTACTCCCTGCTAAGTCGCGAAGTCGAAGAGGCCGTATTGCCAGCGTGTGAACGCCTCGACATCGCCTTCATTCCGTACTTCCCGCTGGCGAGCGGCCTCCTGACGGGAAAGTACCGCAAGGGCGAGGCTGCCCCCGACGGGTCCCGGTTGGCGTTTTGGGAGCCCCGCCCCCATCAGACGCTGGATGATGACGTATTGGACCGCGTGGCGAAACTCACCGAGACCGCCGAGAAATTCGGCCACACGCTTCTTGATCTGGCGATCAGCGGATTACTCGCCCGGCCCGAGGTCGCTTCCATAGTTGCCGGCGCGACTACCCCATCCCAGGTTCGGGCCAACGTTGCCGCGGCGGCCTGGACCATGTCGCCGGAAGAGATAGCCGCCCTTGACTTTGTCTGATACCGCGTCATACAAGCCGTAGCCAGTTGCACGGTGCAGGACTCGGAATGGCCGATCGGCATCACGCATATGTCTGGTTACGTTGTTGGATGCCAGGGCCGGCCTCCACCCCCCATCGCTTTCGGGTCTCCCTAGTAAGGTCAAGAATATCTTGGAAGGGATCACGTGATGTTGCAACGAAGTGTGGGGAACACGGGCGTCACCGTGTCGGCCATGGGGCTCGGCTGTATGGCCCTGAGCGGGACCTACCGACCGTCGGACGATGAATCGGGAATCGCCCTGGTCCATCGGGCGATCGAGCTGGGTGTGACTCACCTCGATACATCGAATGCCTACGGTTGGGGGCACAACGAGACCCTTCTCGGGCGAGCGTTGGCCGGACGGAGGGACCAGGTTTTTCTTGCCAGCAAGTTCGGCCAGGCCATGGAGGACGGAAAACGGGTCGTGCACGGCGAACCTCAGTACGTACGAGACAGCTGCGACCAGAGCCTGGCCCGCTTGAAAACCGATTACATCGACCTCTATTACATCCATCGGGTCGACCCGACGGTTCCGGTCGAAGAAACGGTCGGGGCAATGGCGGGTCTCGTAGCGGCGGGCAAGGTTCGCCACCTCGGTATTTCCGAGGCAGCTCCAGCGACCATCCGACGCGCCCATGCGGTCCATCCCCTGGCAGCCGTCCAGACCGAATACTCACTGTGGACCCGGTTCGCCGAGGAAGAGATCTTCGGCGTGTGCGATGAACTCGGTATCTCGTATGTGGCATATGCCCCCATCGGACGAGGCTTCCTCTCGGGTGAGATCAAGGGCACCGAAGACCTCGAGGAGACCGACCGTCGACGCCAGCATCCGCGCTTCGCTCAGGAAAACATCGACCACAACAAAATCATGCTTCAAGCTCTCCAGGACGTCGCCGTAAACCATGGCATTTCCCCGTCACAGGTTGCACTGGCATGGTTGCTGGCACAACGCGATTTCTTGTTGCCGATCCCGGGAACGACGAGTATCTCGCATCTCGAGGAGAATGTCGCCGCTACCGCGATCACTTTGACCGATCAAGAGCTCTCCCTCCTTTCGGAGACATTCGATCCGGCGAGGACGGCCGGGGACCGCTACCCGACTGCTGCACTGGCGAAGGTTCAGATCTGATCCCGTGACCTAGCCCCCAACCCCGGCTTCAGACGGACCGTCTCCGCGCCGAGAGTCCGCAGGACAACCCAGGCTTCGAAGGTCGACTCCTAGCTGCCGAGGCTGGAAGTTCGTCCGGTGACGTCCCACAGATGGTGAACCGGATCGTGGATCTCGTATCTCGCGAAGGTTTCAACTGTGAAGTTGGCGCCGTCGCTTCGGCGACCGGTGCGGGCAAGCTGTTCAGGGGTGATCTTGTCGAATTTCGTAGCGATTGCCTCACCTGCGGCAGCTAGTTCCTCCCGCACGACCCGGGGATCCGCCAGGTCGTAACGCTCCTCCTCTTGGGTGAGGTTCGGGTCCCAGTTGGCAAAGGCTGGATCGTCCTCGGAAAGCATGAGATCCAGGCGTTGGGCGAAGAGTCGATACACGTCCCGTACATGACAGGCGTATTCGAGGGGCGACCAGACTCCGGGGTCGGGTCGAGTTCGTAGCCATGCTTCGTCCCGATCGAGAACAGCCAACCACCCTTGAACGTTCCCACGATTGGCCTCGGCAATCTCGGCGATGGGCAGGGCACCAACCCATGCTCCACACTCCGGGCAGGGACGGTCAAGCACCCAGGTCCAATCTTTGTTGTCAGGTGTTGCACCGATGGGATTCATGCGACAAATGCCTGTCTTCTGCCAATTTGCTCGACTCAGGATACGGGCGTCATCCGGCAATTGCGACCGTCCCGCCCCCAACGTTCAGCGACGTCGTTAGCCGATGCCGCAAGGAACGGACCATCGGTAAGCCTTCCGCCTCCCGTCCCTTTGAACAAACCCTTGACGCCCTCCCGGGACGATGCTTACGTGGAACCCATGGACCAACCAGCTCCTGACCCGCAAGCATCCCGTCGCGCCTTGCCCAACTGGGGTGCTGTGCTATCGATGACGGTCATATTCATCTCCGTCCTGGCGCTCCCTTTGAAGGCGGCGGCGGATCTTGGACTGTCGCCGGCGGAAACTGCCACATGGCTCATAGCCATCTACGGGCTGCCGGGCGCGGTTGCACTCGTTCTCGCACTGCGGTTTAAAGAACCTCTGCTACTGACCGGCAACCTCTTCGTCCTTATCTTCATCAGTCGGCTCGCCGGGCAAGTGCCGTGGGCCGAACTGGTCGGAGCCTCAATCGTCGCAGGAGGCGTCGTGCTCCTTCTTGAGCCACTTGGGCTGACCAAGAAGCTCATCGCATGGCTACCTGCTCCGATCGTGTTTGGGCTTCTGGCAGGCGCGGTTCTGCCGTTCTTCGTCAATATGTTCACCGGATTGGGAGACGCCCCCATCCTCATTGGTGGAACCCTGCTCATCTACCTGCTCGCCCGGTCCTTCCTGGAGCCAAAGGTCTCGGCAATCTTGCCAGCGCTGGTAGGAGGCCTACTCATTGCCGCGATCTCCGGCGACCTCTCGGGCATCTCCCTCGCAGACAGCTTCATTGCTCCCGTAATCACGGGGCCAGTATTCTCGCTGGCTGCGATTTTGACCGTGACGCCAGTGATGGTGGTCCTGATCGAGATCCAATCAAATGCCCCGTCAATCGTCTTCCTGAAGGAGAATGAGTATGAGGCTCCCGAGACGACCATCACCACGATAAGCGGGCTAGGGACCATGGGCGGATCCCTGCTGGGCCCTACCGGCGTCTCCCTTTCGCTTCCCGCCACCGCTCTCATTGCCGGACCGGAGTCCGGAGAACACGAGCAGCGCTACCTGACGGCCGTGACCGTCGCTGGCGTAGCCATGGTGATAGCGGCTCTCGGTGGTTTTGCAGTCCAGCTGGCAACAGCCATTCCTGCCGCCCTCCTGGTAACCGGCGTGGCACTCGCGGTCATCGGGATCCTTGAGAATGCCTTGCAACGTGTTACCGCCGGTCCACTCATCTGGGGCCCCCTATTCGCTTTCGCCATAGCCCTGTCGGAACTCACCTTGCTCGGATTAGGGCCGTTCTTCTGGGCAATCGTTGGAGGCTTAGCCGTAACCCTGATCCTCGAACGGGATGCCTGGATGGCCATGCACGCGCCAACCACCAAATAAAGCTAGGAGTAGGCAGCGGTGAGATCTATAACCGGGCCAGCGATCTAAGCGAGCTCTTCGACCTGCTGAATCAGAAACCGTCGGTCTCCGTCTGTCACGGCAAGTTCGGCGGCCCGCAATAGGGCGACTCTCGCCGCATCTCGGTGTCCAAGTCGCCGCAAGGCAGTCCCCTGGGCCGCATGCAACAGGTGATAGTTGTCAAGGTCGGCGGCTACGGCGTCGAGTGCTGCCAATGCAGCATCTGGACCCTCAACCTCGCCAACGGCGATGGCCCGGTTGAGCGCAACGATCGGGGTGGGCGTCATCGAGAAGAGCTGGTCGTACAACACCAAGATCTGGCGCCAGTCGGTCGCCTCGAAGGACGCGGCGTCGCAATGTACCGCCTGGATGGCCGCTTGCAACTGGTACGGGCCTGGTCGGTTGCGCCGAATGCATGCCTGGACAATGGCGTGCCCTTCTTCGATCGCCGCCCGATCCCACCTGGTCCGATCCTGATCGCGCAGCAGAACCACCTGCCCATCGGCGACGCGGGCCGGAACACGCGCAGCGTTGAGCAGCATCAGAGCGAGCAAACCAGCCACCTCTGGCTCGTCGGGCATCAACTCTCCCAAGGCCCGCCCGAGTCGAATCGCTTCGTTACGCAGCACTCCCCGCTCCGGATCGTCAGCACCCGAGTTGTAGATCAGATAGACCACCGCCAGAACGGACCGAAGTCGGTTTGGCAACTCACTGTCGGGCGGGACTCGATACGGGATGTTGG
>JAENVV010000209.1 GCA_016650365.1 Acidimicrobiia bacterium | reverse complement strand
GGAGGTCAAGACCCCCGCCAGCGTGAGCAGTCCCGAGCGGAATGCCAGGAGCACGAAAACGTTGGCGAGAATGTCACCGGCGCCGAGTGCCATGACGGCTATACGGCTACCGGGCGGTGGCACACCAAGCCGTCGGCGAAGGGCCAGTACCACGAGCACCGATACCTGGGTAATCCGGGCGCCTACAAGGGGCCACAATCCGGAGCCGTCTCCGGTCTGGGCAACGGCTGCGAAGAAGAATCCGAATCCGAGGCCGGCCACGATCCCGAATCCAAGGCCACCCGTGCCTTCAATGTGCCCGACCGAGGCAACCAGCCATATCGCCGGTAACGCCAGCAGCATTCCGATCCACTCCACCGGGAGCGGGCGCTCTCCCAGAGTCAACCCGACTCCGGCCGGTACCAGGACGCCCACCAGAGCAGCTACCGGGGAGACGACTGCCATTCTTCCTTCGGCTAAACCCTGATAGAGGCAATAAAGGCCGACGGTCCCGGCCAGGCCACCCGCCCCTCCCCACACGAAGTCGGTCCATACAACGTGATCGGCAGCCACGACCAACGACCCCGCCACCGCCAGGATCAGACCGGTTCCCTGCGACCACACCAACACCACCATCGTCGGCATTCGGCGGCCCAGAAGCCCCCCGAGAAAATCGGAGGCGCCATAGGTCAATGAAGCCAGCAGGGCGAACACGGCGGACATCCCTCCATGTTGCCAGCGACGGAATCGACCTCACCACAACTGAAGGGACGGTTGCGCCAGGCCGATTGTCAAGCCGATTGTCGGGGATCTGAGACACTCGGTACGATCCGCCCTCGAATGCAGATAGTCGTTTTGGCCAAGCAAATCCCCGATCCAACAACCCCATATCGCCTCGAACCCGACAGCCATTTGCTCATCAGACCAAAAGAGCAGGTCCTCGATGACACCGACCGCTATGGAGTGGAAATGGGACTTCAACTCGCCCAGACCCACGAAGGATCGGTGACATTGGTCTCGATGGGACCAGCTGGCAGCATGCAAGGTCTCCGTCAGGCGCTTGCGATGGGAGCAGGCAAAGCCGTGGTCGTCGACGACCCGACCTTGCGTGGCTCAGATGCTTTGCTGACGGCCCGGGTCCTGGCCGCTGCCATCGCCCGCGAAGGTTTCGATTTGGTCATCGCCGGGACCGAGTCGACCGACGGCT
>JAENVV010000208.1 GCA_016650365.1 Acidimicrobiia bacterium | reverse complement strand
GGAGCAGCACCTTGCCCAGCATCGACGAATAGATGACGCGTCGGCCGGCCTATTGCGTGAAGCTCGAAAGCTCGACCGGGCGGGATCGCCTGTCAGTCGTCACCTCGTGGCGGTCGACGTCGAGGCCCCCGATGGTTGGGACCAGCTAATCGCCTCCCACGAGCAATATCACCGGGACGACGGCTCGATACCCCTCGACACCTAGCCAGATTAGCCCCGCAAGGGTCATCGGCGCCCTTTCGGGACGATCAATGAGTTGAGCTGGTTTCATAACATACGAGCGTCAGCCAGACTTTCGTGTGAACGTCACGTACCTGGCGGTGAATCCATCAAGCTTTAACTGAGTGGTTTCGGGTCGGTATTCTGCCATCGTGTCGAGGGTTTCAAAGGTCTCAGACGCCAGTAGGTTGAACTCTGCGTCCACTACGACGAACCGCTCAGGAAGTTGGTCGATATCGAGGTCGATGAGAAGATGGACGTTGCCAGGCACAGCTTCGACATATCCCAGCCGAGGGTATTGCGTCCTGAACCACAGGTTGGCGCTCAAATACACTGGATCGCCAGTGGCCACGGCTCCGTCGAGGGTCCTGTCGGTAAGCAGAAGTCGGCCGACGTAGGCATTTGAGGATTCGAGTCCGACGCTCGTCGCATCGTCACGCTCGGCGAAGAACGTTCCCGACTGGTTGAAGACCATCGACCCCACCAGCATCAGACCGATGACCCCGGCGATCAGATGTCCGAAACGTCGCACGCCAATATCCCAAGCGGCGAAAAGCGTGACGGGCACGAGGATGATGAAGTACCGGGGCAGCACGTAGATAGGGACGACGAAGAGGATTGTGAAGGTATAGAAACCGACAAATAGGAGAGCTTGCCAAGCGAACAGTTTGAGTCGGAGTTCGACATCGTGACTGGGAGACCGACCAGGGCGATGCGATAGAATGCCAAAGGTCGCTGCCAGAAACAGTGCGACCGCGAGTTCCGGCATCCTCAATATCTGCACTGATGAGGATGCCAGGACGTCAGTAAGATCGCGGTTTGCCTCGCCGACAACCCCCAACAGGATCGGAATAAGGCCGACCAGGGCGGCCGGTAATAGCACGAGTATTGACCTCCGGAGCGACGCCAGGGCGGGCGGAGCCATCAAGGATGTGGCGACGATGGCGCCGAGGGGGATGATGCCACTGGCCTTGATTGAGGTTGCCAACGCCCCCCAGAGTGCGACGCGCTTCCACCGACCCGCTAGGCCGGCGTTGATGGTCAACATGCCGGCCGTGAAGATGGGGGTCTCCAGGTACATGAACCCGAGCTGGGCGTTCAGGACCGGCACGAGTGCCGTTGCCAGAACGAGCCCGGAACTGGCAGTCGGTGACCAGACGGGCCGAGCGAAGCGGTAAACCTCTCGAAGGCCGATCGCACCGATGGCCATGTGGACAAGGTGCAGCGACAGAAGAAACGTCGTTGCCGATTTCGCCAGGATCGCGACGATGCCGGTCATCCACGTGACCGGAGCCAGGGCGTAGGTTCCAGGGCCGTATTCGTACCATTGCGGCTGATAGACGAGGCCGAGAATATTGAACCCATTGTCGCTCAACCACAGGCCGCCCGGGAGGACCGCCCAACTCTCATCCCACGAGGCCGGTAGGAGCAGCGCATCGCGTTTGAGCAGGACCACCCCAGCGAACAGTCCGAGCCAACCGACGAGGCTGCGCGCAACCGGCGGCAGCGCGTCCCAGCGTCGGCGGACGCCTGAGAACTTGGGCTGTTGATTCGTTGAGGCAAGTGCTGACGTCGGGTTGCTCAAGTGGTCGCCAACCGTCTTGCGATATCGGTGGCGACCTCGAAGGCGGTCTTGCCATCGGTGACGATCATCTCGAACGAAGCGTAGCCCACCGAGCGCTCGGCGAGGAGTTCGGCGATGCGAGACATTGTGTCATCGCCAGCCAGGAGAGGCCGTTGGGAAGCGACGTGCCGGCCAATCCGGCTGAGAATGTTCTCCGGAGCCGCCACCAGGCTGAAGATGCGGCACACCGGATCGAGAATCTCGAGGACTTCGCGATCGAGCACCATCCCGCCACCGGTAGAGATCACCAAATTGGTTCGTTCGGCGAGTTCCCTGGCGACCTGGCGTTCGAGCGATCGGAAGTAGGGTTCCCCCTGTTTGGCGAAGATCTCGGGGATCGGACCGTGCTCCGACTCGATCATTCGGTCGGTGTCGAGCCACTCCCGATCGAGCAGTTTGGCCAGAAGCCGACCGACCGTTGATTTTCCGGTTCCCATGAACCCGGTCAGAACGATGTTTCTCTCGTCATCCATCAGTTGGTTGAGGCTAGTGACCCGAGGTCGTTTCGCCGACCAGGCCGTTGCGAACCGATGTGACGTCTTCAGTCAGCCTGGTTCGAAGCGCCGACAGATCGGAGGTGATCGTCACCATCCGAAATCCTCGTTCGAGCCGGTCGCCAGCGGTGCTAGACGTCGCATGAATCCCCGGCACGACGCCGTGAGCGTTGCAACGGGCCACGATCTGGTCGAGCGCCTGGAGGAACTCGGGATCGTCCGAACCCGGATGAAATCCCATGCTGATAGCGAGGTCCGCCGGTCCCACATATATCGCGGTGACGTTCTCGACCGAGAGAATCCCGTCGAGGTCGGCCAGAGCTTCGGCGGTTTCAATCATCGGAATGATGGCGATGTTGGCCTCGTTGAAGTATCCGGGTCCCTCGACGATGGCAGCTCGAGTCGGGCCGTAGCTGCGCCTGCCGAGGGGCGGATACAGAGCGGCTTCGACTGCTGCCCGGCACGCTGAAGCTGAGTTGACCATCGGGATGATCACGCCCATCGCCCCGGCGTCGAGGGCTTTACCAATGTGCTCCGGTGTGTTCCAGGGCACCCGGATGACGGCAGTCACGGACCAGGCAGTCAGAGAGGCCAGCAACGCCAGACTGTCGGAGTAGCCAATGAGTCCGTGTTGCCGGTCGATGCACGCATAGTCGAGGTCAAGTTCGGCCATGATTTCGGCGCCGATCGCCGACGGCATCGTCAACCACCATCCGAGCGCTACCCGGCCGGATTCGAAGCACTCATGAAGTGGGTTTGGTTGCACGTCGTTCCTCAAAGGTTGCGAGCTGCGGACTTTAACATCACCCTTGGAAACGACCGGTTTCCGCGTGGACTTAATGGCCGCTTAATCGACGAATTCTTCGTATACAGGACCAGGTGCGAACTGATATGGTTCGAGTTGGGAAGAGGTGTTAAGCCGTGGTTGGGAGGCCCCGTGACTGGCAGTGCTTGGCTGCCCGGTCGCATCGTTGGTCCATTCTGTGGCTGCGCAGAGAAGACGGATCCTTCTTCGGAGGTGGCGGCCAGCACCGCGCCCCTCGACGGTCAAGATCTGGTCGATAGATACATCTAGAAGAAACCACGACACGGATTATCGGCGGGTCCCCAAGCCCGCCGATAGTCGTTAACCGGCGGTGACCTCGGATTGACTCAATGGGACGGATCGATGACCGTGGCGTGCCATCCGATGACGTGGCCGTCCGGGTTGCGATACGAGATCTGAAGTGTCCCCCAGGTGTGTGGCGTGTCGGTCATCGGGATGCTCGTCGTGCCTTCGGCGAGCGCAGCCTCATAGGAGGCCGACTCGAACTGGACGAGGACGTCGCCTGTGGTGCCCGGTGGGAGCCCGAGCTGATCCATCTGCGGTGGGGTCACCTCAAGCATCCACCCGTTACCTGCCGCGCGTAATTCGACGGCCAGCTCATATCCGGTGGCGTCAAAGAACGTGGTGGCCTGGTAGATCCCGATGACCGGTTCGTCATCCGGGTTGTAACCGAGGATGCCCATGGATATGTAGGCGGTGTCGTCCTCGGACGATCGATAGAAGGTGCCCCACTGGTCGGTTCCGTCGGTACCGTCGTAGGCGACCGCCTGGTCCCAACCGATAATCCACTTCACATAGTCGAGCCCCCAGTCGAAGTCGTTCGGTCGAGCATCTTTTGAGTGGAGGGCTTCTGCGATGGCGGCTTCGGACTGGAATGGGTAGAGAGACCGGCGCACCTCCTCGACCATTGTGGTGGTGGGGCTGATGGGCGCCGGTGCAGCGGGGGTGGTCGGGGTTGCGGCGACGGTCGTCGAGGACGATGGGACCGGACGGCTGACGTCAACCGTGGAGGATTGGCAGGCACCGACAATCAGCGCAATGAGCAAGATCGACCGCATGGGTATACAACGTCGGGTTTCCCGGCGTCGTTCCTTGCCTGGCATTGGATCCCCAACGCGGTACATTGCTTCGATCATGACGTTACGGGACACCGATCCGCGTGCGCTGGTCGATCGAACGGCTGGGGTCGCCAAAACACAATGGACGCAACGGGGCGGATGGGCCTGGCTGTTCGGCGGCTTGGCGCTGGTTGCCCATGGGTTGGTGGTGGTCTCGCTGATCATGTCGACTGCCGTTACCGAGCAGATTGCGAGTCTGTTGCCACAAGTGTTTGTCCTCGGCCTGATCCTGCATGCCATGGCCGTCGGCCTGGCCAGGACCCGGCAGGCTCTGGCACGGTCGGTTGGGGCCATCGGCGTTGTCGTCGTGTTCGTGGCGCTGGTACTGGCCCCCTGGAATCAGGCCGACCGGGCTGAGGCCGGAGGACCGTCGCTGCGCCTCACGACCTATAACGCCTACTTCAAAAACGCGAAACCGCCTTCGCTTGAGCAAACCGATGTGATCGGCCTCCAGGAGATCACCAGCGCCGAGTTGGACGCGGTTGCCCGGGACATGGGCGCCAGCTTCACGTTTCTGTCTCAGTGCCAATGTACGGCCTCCGGCACCGAGGTGGGCCTCGTATCGCGTTACGAAATCACTGACGCCACGTATTTCGACGACGGAGGATCGGGTACGTTCATCCGGGCGACCCTCACCGTCAGTCCGGCCAAAACGATCGTGGCTTATGTCGCGCATCTTCCATCGCCCGAGGATCACTCTGCACGCGATCGAAGAAATCATCTCATCGACGTGATCAAGGGTGAGATTGACAAAGAGGCCGGTGATGTGATGTTGCTGGGGGACATCGGCACGACCATCTACTCCCCAACCTTTAGAACCTTGAAGAGTGATCTGAAGCTTCAGCCAGTCGATTACGGCCTCGTCACGCCCTGTTCCTGGTACGGGTACGGCCCGCTACTCTGTCTGCGAATCGACCACATCTTGATCTCCTCGGGCTTGCGGATCGTCGAGTCGTCGGTGGCGGCCGATCAGGGGTCGGACCACCGGGCGGTTTCGGCGACGATCACCTGGTAGGCCCACCTCGGCTGACCGTTACCGTCGGCCGCTGTTTACAGTGGTCCAACTCATGCCCGAAGGTCACGTCACACATCGCAATGTTCGTCTGCAGTCCGCGGCTCTCGGGTTGGGCCAGCCGATCGGGGTCTCGTCGCCGCAGGGTCGATTCCGTGAAGGAGCCGCCCTCCTCGATGGCCGTTCTCTCGAGGCGATGGAAGCTCACGGCAAACATCTTTTCTATCACTGGGAGGGCGATCAGCGGCTCCACATTCATCTTGGCCTGATCGGGAAGTTCCAGATTCATCGTGGCCCCGCTCCGACGCCCACTCCCAACACCCGGCTGGTTCTTCGCTCCGATGAGGCGACCGTGTTCCTGGCCGGCCCGATGATCTGTGATGTAATCACTCCCGACGAGGAACAGGCGATCAGGGACGACCTCGGACCCGACCCCATCTCGATGCCTCGTCGGGGCCATCAGTTCGTCGAGCGACTCCTCACCAAAAAGGTCGCCGTCGGAGCCGCCCTGCTCGATCAATCGGTGATCGCAGGCGTCGGCAACGTATATCGGGCCGAACTGCTGTTCCTGTCGGGCATCCATCCGGCGACGCCCACCAATCAACTCACCGAAGAAGCCGCGATGGCCCTGTGGAAGTTGACGGTCGTCGAGTTGCGCAGGGGAGTCGAACTCGGTGACATTCTCACCGTGAAGCCTCGCGACATCGGGGTGCGCTCCCGGATAGGCCTCACCAGAGAGGAGGGAGTGTACGTATATAACCGGGGAGATCTGCCCTGTCACAGATGTGGCACTCTCGTGCGACTCTCCGAGGTCGGGGGCCGCAAGATGTGGCACTGTCCGGTCTGTCAGCCCCAACATAGGCCGATGGACCTACCGAGCTGACGCGCTCGGTGACAAATGGATCTGTATCGCCACGAGATGTGGTGAGAAAAATTTCTCAAATGAATTCGGACAAGAACACGGATATGCCTAGGGTGGTCCATACCCCCTAGTTGAGAAGCTTGCTGGATGAAATCTCTACTTGGTGGCGAGGCGCTGCGTAGAGCCCTACTGGCCGTTCTGATCGCAGCCGTCGGCGCCCTAGTCATTACGACCCGCAGTGTCGACCCCGCTCCAAAGTCACAAGCGATGGTCGCCAAAGCGCAGCCTGTCACCACAACCACGACGCCCGATGTGCGTCCTTCCTTCAAATCTCCCGCATTCGTTACCGTCGTCATCGTCGACATACCTGATGTGACCACCACCACCCGGGATTGGCGCTCGATCGGCGGGCTGGTCGTCACCGAAGATCCCGATGCGCTTCTGGCCCATGCCGACAGCCAACTGCACCAGCTGCAGGGCCCGATCAACCCCGCCGACGGCGAACTCACCTTGACCAGCATCCCGGCAGAATCGGCTCCCGAGTCGACTTACGGGCCGCTTACGGCCCAGCCTGCGGAGGTCCCGCCACCGGCCGATGCGCCTCCGTCTACGACGACGCCACCTACGACGACGCCTCCCTCGGACCCGCCACCGGCAACGACGACGACTGCACCGCCGCCCACCACCACGACCACGGCTCCGGCCGGGGGATATGTGTCGGGCGGAGATGAAT